>CAJXTH010000010.1 GCA_913060955.1 uncultured bacterium
TCCATATTATGAAAACGTATTAAACTTGATTAAGGTTCAAGCCCAGCTTCGAACCGATGAGCACTTTATCCCTCAAGACGGAGCAATTCGTTTTGAACAGAATGGGACAACTTCTGACGTGCGTGTATCGATTATCCCTACTGTTTCCGGAGAGAAAATTGTGCTTCGAGTTCTTTCAAGTACCGTAAACTCCCTTGACCTGGATACCTTGGGATTCAATGAACATAACATTAAGCTCATCAGAAAAGCCGCTCAGCAACCGTTTGGAATGATCCTAGTAACAGGTCCAACGGGATCCGGAAAATCGACTACTCTGTATGCTCTGTTGAAAACCATCAACGACGAAGGTCGAAACATCACGACTATTGAAGATCCTGTGGAATACAAAATCGACGGTGTGAACCATATTCAGGTGAACCGAGCGACGGACCTTACCTTTGCCAAAGGACTCCGATCTATTCTGCGACAAGACCCGGACGTGGTACTTGTGGGAGAGATCCGAGATGATGAAACCGCTCAGATTTCGGTCAACGCTGCCCTAACCGGACATTTACTGTTCTCAACTATTCACGCCAATGACGGAGAAGGAACCATCCCTCGATTGTTGAATATGGACGTGGATCCATTCTTGGTATCCTCAACACTTGAGCTGGTAGTTGCCCAACGTTTGGTACGAAAAATTTGTGATGCCTGTAAATATACCTACAAAGTCAAACGCAAAGATCTCGAAAAACAGCTTGACGAAGATCTTGAGCGATTTTTCCCAGAAGAAGAGATTACGATGTTCAAGGGAAAAGGATGCTCGAACTGTGGATTCTCGGGATACAAAGGCCGAACAGCTATCTTTCAGTTAATTGAGGTAACCCAAGAAATTCGAGACGCAATGCTTGAGACTCCCACCTCTGATGAGATTCGAGATATATCTCGAAAGCAAGGTTCTATCTCTATGTTTGAAGACGGAATAGAAAAAGTTCGCGTAGGAATGACTACCTTTGAAGAAGTTCTTCGAGTGGCAGCAATCCCAGAACAACAATAACAAAAACTCCTGTATGTTATTTGGACTCATCGGAAAAAACCGGGAAAAGAAGAAAAAAGACGACTTTGAGTTTTCTTTGGAAAAACTTCGAGGAGATGATTTTCAGTTAAAATCTCAACTGATTCCCGATGAGGAACCTGCAGAACAAGAAGAAGTAGTCGTCAAAAAGAAACCCAAGAAAAAAAAGGGACTGCTTTCTATGGAATTTGGAGCCCGAGCTATCACCAAAGAAAAACAGGTTCTGCTCGACAACATGGCCTTGCTTGTGGCCTCCGGAATGGGAGTAAACTCAGCTCTTCGTACTTTGCAAAAAAACTCCCAAAACCGTTCTATGAAACGGGCATTGGACGAAATTGTCATTGATATTGAAAATGGAGAGCCACTTTGGCAGGCTATGGATAACGCCAAGTTTTTACCAGTGTTCTTGATTTCTCTTATCAAGATTGGAGAAGAGTCGGGAAACTTGGCAGATAAAATTCGAAAAACAGTTGTTTCACTTGAAAAAGAACATAAGCGGAAGGCCCAACTTCGAACAGCCCTCTTCTATCCTGTATTTGTATTGACGTTGACCGTTGTGGTCGGACTTTCGGTAAGTATCTTTGTGCTTCCTCGAATTGGACAGGTTTTTTCCAACTTGGATGTAGAACTTCCCGTAGTTACTCGAATCATGATCAATACCGGAAACTTCTTGGGGGACAATTGGTACATTGTGGTTCCTCTTGTGTTGATCTCATTTGTCTCTGCAATCTTCTTTGGATTTATTTTCCCAGCAACCAAAGGAATTGGACAATGGATACTGTTTCATTCGCCAGTCTTTAATCGCTTAATTACGCGAACTGAGGTCTCTCGATTTTGTTATAACCTCTCCATGCTTATCACCTCTGGAGTCCCGATCACGCGCTCTCTTCAGGCCTTGACCGAGGTTCATGATTACTACATGTACAAGCGTTTTGTCGCACTCCTAGCAGAAGAAATCAAACAAGGAAAAAGCTTTCACAAGTCATTTGACGATCATAAAAAACGAGCCAACCCATTGATTCCATTCACTGCGCAAGAAATTATTACCGCGGGAGAAGAATCAGGAAAATTACCTCAAGTTCTGGATCAAGTAGGACTCAAGTTTGAAGAAGAAGCAGAACAGATCGCTCAAAATATTGCGGTATTGTTAGAACCTGTCTTGTTGATCATTGTTTGGATTGGGGTTGTCTTCTTGGCGGTATCTATTCTGCTTCCTATCTATAACCTGGTTGGAAACTTTAACATCTAATCACTATGAACAAAGGATTTACCTTGGTAGAGATGCTTTTGTCTCTTACAATCATTGTGGCTCTTCTAGGAATCAGCATTCCAGTATTTTTAGGACTCAACACCAGAGCTGATGTAGATGCCGCCAAAGAAACACTAGAAATTGCGCTTCGAAAAGCACAAGCACAAGCCCGAAACCAAAAGAATAATAGCAACTGGGGAGTGTATGTTGATTCGAGTAATAGTGAAGTTATTGTGTTCGCGGGAGCATCCTATGCAACTCGAGATACCTCGCTCGATGAGTCTCTCGCGATCCCTGGGGATGTTGTAATAAACGATGGAAGTACTCAAGAAATAGTGTTTGATCAGCTAACAGGGGATTTAGAAGGATCTACCCAAACCATTACCTTGACGGTTGGTACAGTAGAGAAATCGGTTCAAGTTTCTGCTTTGAACGGTGCGATTTTTGAGGTAAGCTCTTAGAATTCTTTTTTACAAAATATATTATTAATCTCGCAACTCTTTATACACATTATATTTTTGCTGAAGATAATTATATACTTCTTCTCGTTCCTCAGCGTCGAGAGCTTTTGAGTAGAATAATAACTCGAGTAAATCTCCTTGGAAAAATTCCGCAGCTCCTCCGATTCGGGAACCAATCAGGAATTCGTTGGCAACTGTATTGAGTGTAATATCATTAATTTCAAATTGATCTTCTTGGAGGAATATCCAATCAGAAGTTCCATCATAACTATTCATAACGATTTGTGGAATTGATGATCCGGCTCCATCCTGGATAGGAAATGGAATACTTGAAGTGTAATTATTTGCCCAGTAGTGATTTCCAATAACATTTTGTTCGTTTGTCCTTGACAACAATCCATAGGCTTGATTGAGTGGAGAAGCTTGGTTTGTACCGTAATGCAAAATATGGTTATAGTTCGCTCCTGTCTGTGTAATATTGTCTACAACAGCAATAACTGTCCGAGATGAATCTCCTACGGGGGGAGTATAGGCAGAATTGAGAGATAAATAGTCATCACCATCAAATCGAATGGCAGGATATCCATTTTGGACATTTGTCTGAAATGTGGGTGAGGTTGTCCCAGATGGAGATGGAGGAGTGAAGCTTACTGCGTTCCCAGATTGATCCACCCACTCGGATACGACGTTACTTCCATCATAGGTAACTCCTTCTCCAGCCTTGAGCCAAATATCGAGTTGATCGGTCACTGTCAGTCGAGGAATTGTCTTATCTTGGTAGGCACTAAAAGCAAATGTTCGAGAATAATCATATTCTGGGCTATCTACGGTAATATTTGGGGCATCATAATTCAGTTGAAATGAAACCCGCACAGCCTGTACTGTTTGGTTCTTGTTACTCAAGGTAGCACTTGATTCTGATTCGGTATTGATTTGTTCAAAGGAAAGGTTTGTAATATTGGTAGTTTCTGGATTGAGTTGGGTAGATGTCCCAGCTGAAGTCACTACCAGATTCTCTCCATCAAGGGCAATCGTTTTTTGCAGTCCACCTGACTGGAGGAGAGTCAGAGAAGTCTCAGGGCTATCTCCCAAATCAGGATCAAGAATCTGAATACTCCCTGCAATTTCCCGGGTTATATTTTCTTGAATCCGAAGACCCTCTTGATCAACTGTAGCGGCAACGTCATTTGATACCGAAAGTCTGTTGATTTGTACTAAGAAAAACACGATCACGGCCATAGTAATCCCAGCAATAGACATAAAGAGAATGAGCTCGAGTAAGGTAAATCCAGATCGAAGTTTCATGATATTAGTACAAGTTATACTTAGTATTGAGATAGGTCTCAACTGATTGACGTTCGGTATCAGACAGAGCTCGGTTATAGACAATGACTTCAGCTATAGATCCATTCAAAAAGTCAGATGAGCCATTTGCAAAGGCCCCGAGAATAATTGGTTCCGTAGTTGATGTAATAGTTGAAACGCTAGTTATTGCAGGTGTTCCAGCTGCCCCATCAACGTATTGCTGAAGTTGACTTCCTGGAGTCCATATACCTGTAATAAGTCTCGGAGTATCTGCTGTGGCAGTAAATAATGCTCGTTCGTTATTCTGAAGGGCTGTTGCTTCTTCGGTTACCGTCACGTCATCATTTTGTACCCGCCACTCACGTTCATTGTTGGTAGCATCATACTTTCCGACAAACGTTTCATCGTTATCAGTCGTAGTAGAGGATCCTACCACAAATATACTCAGTCCATTGGTATTATCGTGAAGACTTGTTGTAGTTCCCAAAAGATAGTCATCAACTCCATCAAAAACTAGAGTAGGCAGGTTATTCAGTCCAAAGTGACGAAGGGTTGGTTGAACATCTTCTGTTGACTGGCTTACCGTCGCATCTACAATAGACGTATCAGAGGCATCACGCACAAGATTTACCCGGGCATAGTCATTGGTTTCCTCAACTGATGAGGCTTTGATCCACATCTGAAGATTATCTGGATCAATTAGGTAGGGGTTATTGGTGTTGAGGGTAGCAGCTTGTCCAAATCCATCTGCAAGGGTAGCTAGGTTTTTTTGTTCTCTGATCTGAACCTGTGGTGCAAGTGTAGCAAGTTGTGTTTCCATATACCGAGTGACATTGTCTACAGTTGCTTGAGTGTGGATAACTCGTTCACCGTTGGCTACGCCAGAAATAGAAAGTATGCGACAGGTGTTGCTTCCGATTGTTACCGTTTCGTCACCTCCGTATGTTTTTGTTTGGATCAGTTTTTCAATCGCAACTTCAGCACATGATCTTGCCAGAGCGTCAGCTTGACGAGCTTGCTCCGAGCTGATTGCTACATCTGCAACTTGAGTACTCACCAGCAATGAATTCACCGCCAAACTCACACCAATTGCCGAAACAATAAGCGCCAGGAGGAGTACAACATATCCAGATTGTTTTTTCATTTTGAACTAGATCTCAATTTCTATATCTATTATACCAGAAAATAAAAGACCCCACCTGGATAAGTGGGATCTTTTTAGAGTTGACTTACCGAAGTACTTCAATAGTTGGAGTTGATCCATTTACTTCCTCTGCTTCTGGGGCTGCAATAGTTATTCTATTGCCCGTCTCAACAGTAAGGGTATATTCAGTACAGGTAGCATCTCCTTCAGGATCAGCTGGAATAGCAGCTATATAGTTTCCAGTTGTTACTAATATTCCTGTAAGATCTACTGCGTTTGTTTCACAAGCAGTACCAGCAGCTGTACCAGTTCCAATACCATATTCAGTTCCGGCTGTAAGATCTCCAAGAGTAGTTCCTGAATCAAATGCTCCTGGAGTGTCAATAATGTATTGAGCAACGGCGCTTGAAATAGTACTTACTTCACTTTCTCGCTCAGCATTTCGAGCTTGTGCTAGCTGTCGTCCTGGATTGATTGCTACGATAACGATGGCAGCCAAGATTCCGATAGCTGCGATTACGAGCAAGATTTCCAACAAGGTAAATCCTTTCTTTGTATTCATATGAGTCATATGTTTGTATTTATATTACGACTTATGTCTCTATACTACAATGTGACTTCAGAATGTCAATAGAGTTTCTGTGGATAACGAGTCCTGAATGGTTATCCACATATTCTATGTTGACGGGAGAACATAGGATACCGTATTATATATGTAGATTTTGATATCAAAAACAAATACACTTCACAATGAAGAAACAAGTTTTATCAATATTAGGACTCATTTTCTTAGCTTCCTCGGCTCAGTTCGTTCAGGCGGCTGAAGGCGGTATAAATCAATCTATTCCATATAGTGGGACAATCTATGACAGTGATGGAAATTTGATGGGGTCAGGTGACTATAAAGTTTCCTTTCGGATCTATGATCAACCTCTTGGAGGACAGCTTTTGTGGTCAGAAGAGCACGATGGACAGACAGCATACGACGCTGTAGAATGTCAACCATTGCAGATTGTTGATGGAAGATTTGATGTACTACTTGGTAGTTGTATAGGTGGTGCTACAGATCTGGATGGAGATCCTGATGATCTTCCTGGCAATGAATTGTTATCTCTGCAGGAAATTGCTGGAAGAACCGAGCTCTACTTAGAAATGGCTATAGATCAAAATCCAGGAGCTCCTGATGGAGATTTTGAAGAAGTGTTTAGTCCTCGACGAAGAATAGGGAGTTCACTTTCAGCATTTTCAGCATTAAAACTTGTTGCTGATGGAAACGGAGCAAGTACTGCAGAACTGCTTATAGACTCAGATGGAGAACTTCAGTTTATTGGCGATGATAGTGGAGTCTTTACTATGAGTGATAGTGCTTCAGCAAATGGGTATACGTTTATGTCTATCGTTGACCCTACTAGTCAAGCATTACTAACTCTTGCTGGTGCAGGCGATGGATTTGCCTACTCTGCGGTGAATTTGAGTAACGCTGATCAAACTAGAACCTGGGCATTGCAGCACAGGTCAGATTCGGCATTTAATAACCTTAACAGTTTCTTTATCCAGGAGTTTGATGGGACCAACTTTAATGCTCGATTAACTATAAAACCAGGAGGGAATGTTGGTATTGGAACCGGTCAGCCAAATTATCCATTGGAAGTAAATGGTGTGATTCATTCTTCCACAGGAGGCTTCCGATTCCCTGACGGAACCACGCAGACAACTGCTGCTACAGGCAGTTTGTGGGCACAGAACGGGTCAGATATCTATTATAACTCAGGACGAATAGGTATCGGTACAGCTACTCCTGCTGAGTTGTTGCATGTCAATACCTCAGGAAACTACGGCACGATTCGATTTGATGCTGGTAACGGCTCAACGGGAGGATATGTCTTTGCGGACAATGAATTTGGATTTGTTGTGTTAGGATCGCGAACAAATACGTATACCCGTCTGGTGCGCGGGGGGGCAGAACGAATTGGATTTGACGCAACTGAGGTAGTTGTAAATCAAAATGCTAATAACATTGACTTCAGAGTTGAGGGGAATGCTGATGAGAACTCATTATTTGTGAACTCTAACTCCAATAATGTTGGAATTGGGACTCCCAATCCTAGTGGAAAGCTCCAGATTAGTATTGTAGGAAGTGGAGGAGGAGGAACTCCGGGGCTTGGAGAAGAATTCCGAATCGTCAGTTTCTCGCCGAGTATCTTACTGCAAGACATTAGTACAAGTACCTGGGATTATGCAATTATAAACAACCAAGATCTCCTAACTATTGGTAGACACTTGAGTGCTAATTCTATGAGTAATGACCTTACTATTGGTATTGATCGTACAGGAGTTGGTACTTCTGCTCCAGCTGCTCGATTTCAAGTAGGAGAATCAGGTGATGGTACATTTGCTCGATCAAACAACTGGGCAACTTTTTCTGATAGGCGCTGGAAAAGAGACTTTCAAGATATAGAAGGAGCATT
Source organism: uncultured bacterium (assembly GCA_913060955.1). Classification (GTDB taxonomy): domain Bacteria; phylum Patescibacteriota; class Minisyncoccia; order SW-4-49-11; family SW-4-49-11; genus CAJXTH01. The sequence goes on from CAJXTH010000010.1 coordinate 7,682, forward strand.
AGAAAAAATTTCAAAGATAGAAGGGCGATATTACTACTGGAAATCCGGTGGGGATGGAACTCGGCAAATAGGATTTATTGCTCAGGAGTTGCAAGAGGTTCTTCCAGAAGTTATTACCAGTGATGATCGTGGATTTTTATCTCTTGATTACTCTAAGCTCACGCCAGTACTCGTTGAAGCAGTAAAAGAGTTAGAAAATAAAATCGATATGATTGACTTAGGATTTGATCCATCTGTGTTGGCTTCGGAATCAATCACCTTGGCCGGCCTTACTGTTACCGGGGATGGTCGGATTCAAGGAAATCTTCGGGTGAGTGGAGTGTTGACTGCAGAGGGAGGACTTCGAACAGGTGTCCGAGCAGTATCTGCTGATGAAACCTTGAGAAATTCGGATGCCTTTATTTCTGTAAATGCTGGAACACAATCACTTACGCTTACTCTTCCTGATTCTACTGCAGGACATGAGATGGTAATCAAAAAAACTGATGCCTCTGGAAACACGGTTACGATTCAATCAGAAAGTGGTACAATTGATGGAGAACCAAGTGTTTCACTTGATACCCAATACCAATATCTAAGAGTAATTCATGATGCGGAAAACTGGTTTGTCATTGGATCTGGCACGGAAAACACAGAATAACAAAGCAATTCAATCTAACTCTACAATCACTAACTTTGTGCTGATACTCACAGTTTTGATCTGTTTATCGGCAATTCTCCTCGTAAATCCTTTTTGGATTTCAGCTTGGGGGGCAATGAAGTTTATCGGACTTGGACTCAGCGTTTGTATCTTGGTAGCTATATCATTGATACTCTGGATGTTTGGAGGAGTGGGGCGGAAGATTGGTTTTACTTTGATTGACCTTGTGTGGTTCGTTGCTGTCATTGGTGTACTGGTTGTTGCTCTGATGAGTGGTGATCAGCAAGTTCTCTGGGGAAGTGCTACTCGACCCTACGATGGAGCAATTATGATTGCCATTCTGGGGGTACTTTATGCAGTACTGAGGTTTGTGGTTTCGCGAAAGGGTGTAGCTCTTCTTGCGGGTATGTCAGGATTTATGGCTGTGTTGGCGTCTGGAAGTTTTAGTATTACCTATCTATTTTCTGATGCACTTTCTCAGCTGAGCCCAACCTTTTCTCCCATTTCTGGAGCTTCGCATCAGCTGGGGGCGGTTGCTATATTGGGATCATTACTCGTTCGATATGCCTATGAGAATAGTGATCAATTGGCTAAGAACATCTTTATTTGGTTGTGGTGGATCTCGGTTGGTGTTACCTTTGTTGTGTTAGAGTCCGTAGGTGTTACAAGTTTTTTTATCTTATGGGCAGCGACATTAGCTCTCGTGTGGGGGCAGCATATACTGGGTGAATCCAATAAAAATCAATTATTTTCCAATGAATCTAACCGATCTCCGATCTCAACGTTCATTTGGGGTCTCCCTATTGCGTTTGCTATTCTTACTATTTGGTTTGTATCTCTCCCTACCTTGCCCTCAGAGATATTGCCAGGACCAAGACTTGGTCTTGATATTTCCCGACAAGTACTTACCGAGAGTCCTTTTATTGGAGCTGGAACAGTACAATATGGCTGGTCGGAGTTTTTCCCAGTTGAACTGTTGGCAACTCCTCAGTGGGATCTTACGTTTGATACTCTAGGGCAAGAGGTACTCAATATGGCAGTCCGATTTGGAGTATTTCCAATGATTGCTCTAATACTGTTGATTGCCTTGATTATGAGCTTTGCAGTCCGAGAAATTGTACAGAGTAAAACACTTCCTCTTGAATATGTTTTGGGTGGAGTAGCGATCGTTCTTGCTGTTTTGGTGCCGTTTGAACTCGTTATGAAATTATTTGCTACGCTTACCCTGGTGCTTGTTGTTCAGCGAATTGAACGAGTAAAGTCTTGGCTTCGATTTTCGGTAGGATCTTTCCATGTAAATAGACTTTCTCCTCAATGGGTTTCGGTTGGGTCTGTTGTATCTTTGGTAGGAATTATTTTGGTTGGGTTGCTTGCCTTTCAGTTGATTCAGATCGGCCGAGGATACCAAGCGATGGCGGTTGCTATTCGAGCTTCAGATCAACCTGCGTTTATAGATAGTTCCACGCGTGCCATTGCTCGAGCTCCAATGTACATGGATTTTGGAGAAATTTTTATCTCTGAGCGGATCTCCAATTTAGAAAATCGTTTACGAGAGTTAACCGCAGAAGATCAAGAAGCGTTAGAGGACGTTCAGTCTCAAATTCAAAACTTAGATCGTATTATTGCAGAGTATGAGCAAGATCTTCCCAAAGATCTGCGAGTGTACCGAGCTCGCATTGATCTGTTGATGATCACCCATGAATTTAGTGAACAAGCCGTGCCCCAGGTGTTGGCGGTGATAGATCAGGCTCAGACTCTACGACCAAATTCACCCGTATGGGATCGATATCGGGCTGAGTATTATGCAATTGCATACCGACGATCTCAGACTCAGGAGGACTTAGATCTGGCTATCGAATCGATTGAACGATCGCTTGCTACGCGACCAATATACGTTGAAGGACGAATTCTGTACGCTGATATTTTGGGACTTCAGTCAGACGGACAAGCAGAGCAAATTCAATCACTGGAAGATTATCTCCGAATCACCCAAGAGCGAGGGATTATCAGCGATCGGCGGGTTGTTTATCGACTTGCTCAAGAATACCAGGAATCTGAACGATTTACCGAAGCTCAAAACCTCCTTGAACAATTAACTCAGGCTTTCCCGGAATTTACCAACGCTTGGTACACACTTGGACAGGTGTATAGTTCTCTTGGCGATACCGTACAGGCACGAGAAGCTCTCCAAAAGGCTCAAGAACTTGACCCAGAATCCCCGGAAATTCAACAAGAACTCAATCAGCTTGGCCTGTAATCTCAGTCAAGAATTTGATATAATAGAATCAAAGATTAAAGAAAGATAGACATGGAATCAGAACACAAATCTACTTCTCTTGCCAATATTGTGCTCATAAGTGTTCTTGCATCGTCTGTTGCAGGATTCTTTTCTGGAGGCATTGCCTACAGTTATATTGCTCGAGTTGAGCGAGAGGAGCGAGCTTCAAGTATTACCAATGTTGATGTGTCCAGTGAGCAGTCAGCAATTATTGAGTTAGTTGACCGGACAGCTCCTTCGGTAGTAAGTATTACAATCTCCAAGCAAATTTCAGTTCGCCAAAGTCCATTGGACTTATTCTTTGGGGAAAACGGACGAGTAGAAACCCGCGAACAAGAAATCGGAGGAGGTTCGGGATTTGTTGTTTCCAGTGATGGTATGATCCTTACCAATAAGCATGTCGTCTCTGACGAAGATGCAACCTACACCGTGGTATTTGATGATGGAGAACGAGTTGAGGCAACCGTTGTTGCTACTCATCCAACCCAAGACCTAGCTATTGTAGAAGTTGACCGAGATGGTCTTACTCCAATTGAATTTGCTGATTCTGACACGATTCAAGTGGGGCAAACCGCAGTTGCAATTGGAAATGCGCTTTCTGAGTTTGATAACACCGTGAGTCGGGGAGTTGTTTCAGGATTGAGTCGATCGATTGTTGCCTCGGATAGCTCTGGAAATGCCGAGCAGTTGTCTAACATTATCCAAACTGACGCCGCAATCAATCCGGGAAACTCCGGAGGACCGTTGCTTGATATTAACGGACGAGTCATCGGAGTGAATGTCGCTACTGCCACCCGAGCAGAAAGTATTGGTTTTGCGATTCCATCCAATGTTGCAATTGAGATGATTGAAGACGTAGAACAGTTTGGAGAAGTACGGGTTCCATTCGTAGGTGTTCGGTATAGCATGATTTCACCAGCCTCAGATGAATCTACAGAGTATGGAGTAGACTACGGAGCCTTGATTGTAGAGGGAGCTGGACCATCGGTGGTTCCAGGATCGCCTGCTGAATCTGCTGGACTTGAGGAAGGTGATGTTATCCTCCAAGTAGACGATCAGGCCTTGACGGTAACCAATCCTTTGGCTGATGCTTTGCTGGAGTATGAATCAGGAGACGAAGTCACATTGACAATTCTTCGAGATGGGGAGGAATCCCAAGTATCCTTAACATTGGCAGATCGCCCAGAATAACTATGGAAAAAATCATAACCCAAATTTCTATACCATCATTGCTCAAACTTATTTTAGTTGGAGTGGTGGTATTGGGTGTGATTGTGTTGCGAGAGATTCTGATTTTATTCTTTATTTCATTTATTCTTGCTGCAGCAGCAAACTACGGAGCTAAGATTTTACAAGACACCTACGCAATTCCCAAAAAGTGGGGAGTAACTGGGTTGTTTATTGCGCTGGGAAT
>CAJXTH010000011.1 GCA_913060955.1 uncultured bacterium
GGATCGGGACTGAGCGTTGGTTCTGTACAGGAGCGCAAAATCTGAAAGAGGGCGGTTTTCGAGCCGCTGGAGTTCCTGGATTTTTTGAACCACGTACATGCTTTCTTGGTACTCGTTTTCGGCTTCGATTAGCTGAATCATAGCTCCTTCGGATTTGTCGGTCCAGAGATTTTTGTTGGTTCGCTCAGTGTTTTTCTCGATCACGCTGTTGGCGGCATCCAAAATGATCTGGGTTGACCGGTAGTTTTGCTCCAAAAGGATTACCTTGGTGTCAGGATAGTCTTTCTCGAAGTTGAGAATGTTCTTAAAGTTGGCTCCTCGCCAAGAGTAAATTGCCTGGAAATCGTCTCCCACAACGCAAATATTATTGTGTTTCTTAGCCAGCATGTTGGTGATTTTGTACTGGGCGTGGTTGGTATCCTGGTACTCGTCGATCATGACGTATTGCCATCGTTGCTGGTATTTTTCTAGGATCTCCGGGTGTTTTTCGAAGAGCATGGCCACGTTCATGATGATGTCATCAAAATCCATGGCGTTATTCTGCCGGAGCCGCTTTTGGTATTGCTTATACAGATCAATGACCACTTCTTCCAAGTTAGAGGACGGCGTGTGCCGAGCAAACTCGTCAGCAGTGATCAGGGCATTTTTAGCCTTTGAGATCATGTATTGGACCGTATTTGGCTTGATTTGGTCATTGGGGATCCCGTGTTTTTTTAACAAATCCTTGATGATACTCTGCGAATCCTGAGTGTCATAAATCAAAAAGTTCTTTTGGTAGCCAAGGATCTCTGCCTCGCGGAAGAGAACCTGCAGACATACCGAGTGAAAGGTTCCGACCATGGGCATTTCGACTTCATGCCCCTGAGATAGATCCACCAGAAGTTTCTCGATTCGCTCTTTCATCTCTTTGGCAGCTTTGTTGGTAAAGGTCACAGCCAACATGTTGTACGGTTTGATTCCTTGAGAAATCATGTAGGCAATCCGCCGAGTGAGCGTAGACGTTTTCCCAGAACCAGCTCCCGCTAAAATCAAAACCGGCCCCTCGATCGTGAGCGCTGCTTCAAGCTGGCGTTCATTGAGACCTTGGAGAACCGGGTGGATTTCTGACATAACTTTTTGGTATTTAGTTCGGGTGCTTGGGATCTCTTTGATCCCTGTATCGTGTAGGGGGTACACGTTTTTGTGGAGGCTCCGAGCAGACTCGCACTGCTGTAGAGGGTTTTGCAGACCCTTGCCTAACTTCTCGGCCACGGAGCCATTACGAGACTAATGTTAGCATGAAAACAGGAGTTACTCAATAGAATTTAAGCTAACCCGGGACGAGCCCATGGTGGAATCGAGTATGGTAGGGGGATTTTAGTCATTGAAGTATACGAGGAGGTAATCCTACCGAACCAAACTCCATAAATTCTTGCAAATTTATGGAGTTGTATTCCAAATATTTAAAGAAAATACTAGAAGAGACTCTTGATATATATAAGATTATTCTCTATTTTCTTATATGTTGAGTCTAATATGTAAGAAATACTCTATTTCTCTTACATAAGAATGTCTATCAACTGGTGGTTAATATAAAACTGAAATTTTCCAACTTTTTTCGATGTGAGAAGACCGATCTCTTCCATTTGCTTAAGATGTTTACTCGAAGTCGTGTAGTGTACACCTCTCTTTTCACTGAGGCTGACTGGAGTTACGATAGGACTTAAATAAAGCTCTTCCAGCAGTTCTCGGGAGTAAATACGAGATAGTTTTGATTCAAACTCTTGTTTCTGTTGCTCGAATAGATCATTGATACGAATAAATGTATCAGCAGTTTTTTTCGATTGCTCATGAAAGGCTTTCATCATGAATTGAATGTATTCTTCCCAAAGTCCATCGTCTCGTACTCCTTGCAGGACTCGGTAATACTCAGCTTTATTCTGGGTAATGTATCCACTTAAATACAATATTGGAAGACGTAATAAGTCGCGGGAGACAAGATCTAGAACCATCAGAATCCTTCCTGTTCGACCGTTCCCATCACTAAACGGATGAATTGATTCAAACTGATGGTGAGCAATAGCAACATTCACTAATGGATCTCTCTGATTTTCACTGTTTACAAACTCTTCCCAATCTCGGATAAAATCTGATAGGTGTTCGGGAGCAGGAGGTACGTGGAGAACTTCTTGTGTCTTTGGATTCCAAATAGCATTTTGAGATGTACGAAAAGCTCCATCTCCCGGAATAAGATTTCCTTGAATTCCACGAATGACTCTTCCTACAAGTGGCATTCCCCTTTTAATTTCATCATGTCCCCATAAAATAGCTTCTCGGTATCTGAGTACTTCTTTATCTGGAAGAGCTCTTTCAGCCTCTGGATATAGGGAGTTCTGGAGGGCATCTACTAAGGTGGTTTGAATGTTTTCTACTTCACTACTAGCGATAGATTCCTTCAAAATTACGGGAGATAGTACGAGAAAAGGGTTTGGAATCGCAAGACAATATCCGTTGAGTTCTGCGATACTCGCCCGTGCTTCAGTGATAAGTTTATAAGTGCTTGAAGATAACTCAAGCTCTGGAAGCTCAGAAAGAGGGTGAAATGGAGATGGTTTGAGATCGGGATATGTCATAAATGTAGACTTAACACTTATATATAAGAGGTAGTATATAAGTATTTTAGCATATTTTCTTATATAAGATAGTTTATATATAAGTTTTTATGGTTTTTTCTTATATATAAATTCTGTATTCGTTTAATAATCGTTTAGTTTTCGTTTAACTAGAGGATATCTGTGAGATGCTGGGGATTTCAAAGGCTACGGTGTATAGGTATTTGAAAGAATAGTTATGAGTTATACTGAGTCAACAACTTTTTATAATACTCTCCTAACTTTAGCTTTATTGAATCATTTTCATAGAAGTGCTTAATTTTAGAACCAACAGTGTCTAAAAAGAAGATCTCTTCATTCTTTGGAGTTCTAACAATGGGTAGATTATACGACATGTACCCAGGTCTTTTACTGTAATCCCATTGAGCTCCAGGAATATGAGAAATAAGACAGTCACCGAATAGGAGGATTATTTTATCTTGTAACTTCATAAAATCTTTCGTGTAGAAATTAGAAGTATTCATATGTTCTAATTTGTCTACTTTGTAGACCCAGATAGGAATATTTGTATCATCCATTTCTTCTCTCCACTTCTCAGTAAACGCTACCTTTCTAGACGCCCATTTGTGTAGATTGTTAAGATCTTCTTCAGTACAATTGAATACCTCGCTCTTTGTCTCAGTGTAAAACTCCTCCTTTAGACTCAGGATTTTCTCATCTTTTCCTTCCAAGAACAGCTCCAAAAATTCAGGAGCTGTTCTTTTGGTAAGTTTTTTATTAAATTTACTCATAGATTTTATTTCGAAATACCTCTTCAAAAGACGAGGGTTACTTATTCAACTTATAGAATTGCTTTGGACATTTTATGATGATTTTCTAATACGCCAATCAAATCTCTTTCTCTATAAATCTCTCTATTTTCAATAATTCTATCAGACAGAATATATAACGTAGTGACAGGCTCTCGGTCAATTAATTCTGGATCACTAAATGAAATAAGAGGTTTATAGTCATGATACTCAAATGGGTTATTGGTATCTTCAGATCGTATCCACTGCCCATTTAAGTTTTTCACAAAACATTCTCCTAAGTAATAACTTAATGAATCAATCCAAAAAATAGATTCATTAGAGAAGTTTTTTGTGCGCACATTATTTAAAGCTGAGTTTTCCATCCAGTACCAGCAAGGAAGATCTTTTTGATCAACATACTCCAAAAGCCTCTTTTTTCTAATTCTTTTTCTCACATACGTCCAGATTGGGACTAATGATTCTTTTGAATAGTTGATCTCTTCTTTCGGTATTCCAGCCTCTTTTTCCAAGAGCTCTTTCATCTCTTTGATCTTACGATCTTTTCGCTCCATGAAGCATTCGTAATAGGCTTCTGAGTTTGTCTTATTGAGGGTGAATGGTTTGTTGAAATCGGGGTTCATGGTGAATCAATAGATGATAGTTTCACTATACCATATCTAAGGAAGCGGTGAGCTTAAGATTCTTTGAGGATTGCTAAAATTTCATCGACGGAGCCGTCGTGTTTGAATCCTGAGGCACGGATGTGGCCGCCTCCGCCGAATTTTTGGGCAATGGCTTGGACATCGACGTTTTTGAAGTTTTCGCTGCGGAGGCTTCCTTTGTACTGGTTTTCTTTGCGTTCGGTGAGGAGGAGTGATGATCCAGCTTCTTGGATGGTGCTCATGTAGTTGGAGAGCTGATCCAGAGCCATGTCGGGAAGGGGTAATGATACTTGTCGGAGGTCGGTTTTGGCGACTACGGCGTAAGCGGTGCTGGCTTCTTCCAGGATGCACAGCGATGACAACGCAGATCCCCAGACTTTGAGGGCTTCTGCTGGTTTGGTGTGAGTGAGTGCGCGCCGAATACGGTGAGGGTTTCCGCCTGATTGGGCAAGTCTGGCTACCATTTCCATGGTTGAGGGGTAGACGTTGTGCTGGAGGTTTCCGGTATCAAAATAGATTCCAACCAATAAGCTATTGGCGATGTTGGGAGTGAATGCTACCCCAAGCTCCAACAACAACCAGGCTACCATTTCGGAAGTGGAGGAAATATCGAGTTTCAGCCAGTTCCAGGCTCCAAACTGGGAGTTGGAGGCGTGGTGGTCAATCATAATGACTCGGTGCTGAAAGGCTGAGTCGTAGTATTCTACGCGGCTCGGTTCTCCGGCGTCTAGAGTGATGATCCGTTGAGTAATGTCGAGGCGAGGGTTTCGAGAGAGCTTCTCGATTCCCGGAATACATGAATAAATAGCAGATGGTTGTGATGAAGAGGCTATTACCACTTCTTTTCCGAGGCTAGAAAGTCCCCAATACAGGGCAAACATGGCTCCGAGACCGTCGCCGTCGGGGCCATGATGTGACAAAATCGTGAAATGCTGGTTGGATTGTATTTCGTGACAGAGTTCAGCGAGAACCGGATCGGTGTTAGGCCTCATGATCCTGATGTTCTTCTGACAGTTCATCAAGCAATGATTCCATAGCAAATCCTTGGAGTGTTCCAGAGTCTACTTCGAAACTGAGTTGAGGGGATCGCCCTCGTTTTAGGATATCGCTCAAATGATATTCGAATTCTCGGTGTTGTTTGCGGAGTTGATCGAGGATCGTTCCTCGTCGATCTTCGGGTAAGATTGTCACAAATACTGTCGCGTGCCGCAAATCGGCCGAGACGTCGGTCTTGGTCACGGTTACCAAGGCTCCAGATTCCAAATCTACTTCCCGAAGGATGATTTTGGAGAGTTCCTCAGCCAATAGTTGTTCAAATCGAACTTGTGATCGATCACCCATATTTATGACATTTGTCGCTTAACTTGCTCGTATGAATACAGGACATCTCCTTCTTCGGGAGTATATTTTTTGAATGAAGTTTGGATCATCATTCCGCACTCCCGTCCCGAAAGTACTTCGGCGGTATCTTCTTTTTCCTGCTGGAGTTGAGAGATTTTTCCTTGGACGATGACTTTTCCTTCGCTGTTCTTGATTTCTACCAGCGATCCTCGGAGAATCTTTCCGTCTTCGACGCGTCCTCCCAAGATCATTGACTTCTTGTCCTCCTTAAAGACCTTGAGGATTCGAAGGTTTCCGTGCTCATTTCGGGTGATCTTTGGTGCAGAGAGTTTCTGTAAGAGATCTCGAATTTCGTCGGTCAATTTATAGATAATGCTGTAGTATTTGATTGCTACATCTTGTTGTTCCGCAACTACGGTCATCTTTTTGTCCTGCTTCAGTCCAAAGGCCAAAATGACAGCGTTGTGAACTTTGGCTTGCTTAATGTCGCTTGCGTTTACCTCTCCCACTTCTCGAGAAACGATGTTGATCTTCATCTCGATCTGAGCGATTTGGCCAAGTGAGTACTCGATAGCGTCGAGAGATCCGATTGAGTCTCCTTTCAAAATAATGTTCAATTCTTTCTCCTTTTCGACCATCATTTGAATAACAGGGTCGTTCTTTGGGGGTTCTTTGGCTTCGTCGATGATTGCTTGCGCTTCTTTTTCTGACTCAACCACTCGGAATGTGTCTCCGGCGTCTGCTACACCTTTGATTCCCATCAATCGAACTGGCTGTCCGGGGATTGCTTCTTGGAGAAGTTCTCCAGTGTCAGACTCCATTCGCTTGATCTTTCCAAAGGTTCGGGTTCCTGCAACCAGGATATCTCCGAGTTTGAGCTTTCCGTTCAGGACAACAACGTCAGAAAGTGGCCCCATTTTGGAGTCCAAAAATGACTCAAGAATAAACCCATCGGTCTGAGCGTCGTCGTAGTTTGCCTTGATTTCAGATACTTCTGAGACCAACTGGATCATTTCTAACAAAGAGTCAATTCCTTCTCCGGATACGGCAGAAACTTCCACCATAACAGTTTCTCCTCCCCATTCTTCCGAGATCAGTTCCATCTCAGCTAGATCAGCTTTGATCTTGTCGACCATCAGGTTTTCCTTGTCGATTTTGGTGATTGCCACCATGATCGGAAGCTTGGTTTCCTTGGCAATCTCAATCGCTTCGACGGTTTGAGGCTTCACTCCTTCATCCGCAGCAACCACAATAATAATGACATCGGCGGTTTTGATTCCTCGGGACCGAATAGATTTGAAGGCTTCGTGTCCAGGAGTGTCAATAAAGGTGATTTTTTGCCCCTTGTTTTCAATTTGGTAAGACCCCAAATGCTGGGTAATTCCCCCTGCTTCTTTGGCGGTTACTCGGGAAGACCGGATTTTGTCCAAAAGGGTCGTCTTTCCGTGGTCAATATGTCCCATGATTGTTACGATGGGCGGTCGAATGTCGATTGTAGATTCAGCCATGGCGTTGTCGTTAGTGCTATTGTTGGTTGATAGTCTGGGTCAGAAGGGCAGACTCTTCATCGGAGAGGTTGAGTTTGGATACTCCGCGCTCAATATGCTTGGCATATACGCGGGTTCCGTCTCGCATCGTAATGCTCGTGACCAGTACCCCGGTATTCTCTTGGTCTAGGAGTGCCAGGACAAAGCTGCTTTCTCCTCCCATGTCATCGAAGGGATTAAAACGCGTGACGCCAACCTTCTGGATTGCATGACTTATCAGTTTATCATGCTCTGAAAGCCGTGTAAAGGCGCGTTCAAGCTTCTTGTCGAGGCTTTGAAAGCGCTCCGCATAGGCCTCGATCAAGGCATCCGCATCTTCTATTTCTCCTGCCTGAAAGATCGTCTTGAGGCGCTTGGCATTTGTTCTTCCGAGCCAAAGGCTCCAACCAGCCACTCCAAGAGCAGCCAGGGTAATGATTGTGAGTGCTATTTCAAGACCAGTCATACAAACAGGATTATTCACCACTTATGGTACCGTATTTTACCCAAAAGACAAAATGGACAATTCCGCTAAATCCCCGTACAATAGCTATAATCAATCACGTACACCGTATGACAACCCAACAGGTCAAATCCTTACTCCAACAGTATGACATTTCTCCGTTGGAGTCACTTTCGCAGAACTTTTTTGTTGATCGGCCGCTTCTGGAAAAAATGCTGACCAAGGCTCAAATTGAGTCTGGAGATCATGTTGTGGAAATTGGTCCAGGACTTGGATCCCTAACGCAGGCTTTGCTCGATCGAGGCTGCCCTGTGACTGCTTTTGAGCTTGACGCGACCTTGGCCAAGGTTCTCCCCGAGATTCTCGGAGATCCAGGTGATCTTACTGTGTACCACAAAGATATTTTGGAGTCTGCGACCGAACTTGATCAAGTCCCTTCTCCATATAAAGTAGTAGCAAACATTCCGTATCATATTACGGGTGGAATTATTCGATTTTTGCTGACTCACACCAACCGACCAGAAAGTATCACCTTGCTGATCCAAAAAGAGGTGGCAGAGAAACTGACTACTGACAGCACCAGCTATTCTTTGCAACGACTTTCAGTTGAAATATACGCTACTATCGACAAGATTTTGATTGTTCCCAAGGAATCCTTTTATCCCCGTCCCAAAATTGATTCAGCTGTCATTGTTATGCAACCTCACGATATGTTTATCGATTTTGATCGAGAAGCTGTAGTGCAGTTTGCAAAGCGTATTTTTCAATGGAAGCGCAAACAGGTGGCATCTACCGTCAAAAAAGTATTTGGGGTGCCAGTGGCAGTAACCGCAGAAATCCTATCCTCTATGGATCTTCCCGAAGATGTCCGCCCAGAGCAAATTGGACTTTCCGAATGGGTAGAATTATATGCCGCTCTAGAAGCTAATATTTGAGAATAGTTTACATCCTGAAAACGAATCTGCTATAATTGATGTAACATGGCAAAAACACAAAAAGTTCAACCAAAAAACAAGCCAGAAACAAGCACGCAACGATACCTTGATATTGATACTATCCAGGATAGTGTTGTGGTTTTAAAAGACGGAGGATTGCGCGCAGTGCTCATGGCCTCTTCGATTAACTTTGATTTGAAATCAACCGACGAGCAGGACTCTATTATTTATGCCTACCAAAACTTTTTGAATTCCCTGGATTTCCCGATTCAGATCCAAGTCAGTTCCCGAGTTCTCAATATCAACGGATACTTACGATATTTAAAAGAATTTGAAGATACTCAGCAAAACGAATTACTTCGAATGCAGACTTCTGAGTACAGCATGTTTGTCCAGGAACTGGTTAGTGGTGCTAACATCGTCAACAAAACCTTTTATGTGGTGATCCCGTTTGATCCGGTAGAACGACCAGAGGGACTGTTGGATAAACTTTCCTCGGCCTTGAATCCAAAGCTCGGAGTGCGGTATAATAAACAGGAATTCGAAAAATACAAAACCCAGTTGTGGCAACGAGTAAATAGCGTAATGTACGGACTTAAACGAGCCGGGGTCTACATGACTCCGCTCAATACCCAAGAGCTTATTGAGCTTTACTATACCTTCTACAACCCAGACTCCAAACCAACCGAGTCACTCCACTCCGTAGAAGAACTAGACATCACCTAGCATGGCAAAACGACAATCAAAACAGCCAGTGAACACTGAATACCTGAAAGGTCAAAACACCCTTCGGGATTTGATTGCGCCTGCTTCGCTCCTGGTTGATCCATCCTATGTGCAGATTGGGAGCAAGTTTACCCGAACACTCTTTGTGATGACCTATCCCCGGTATTTGATTACGGGATGGTTTAGTCCGCTGATTACGCTCGATTACGTGATGGATATTTCCATGTTTATGTATCCTATGGACAGTGGGGTGATCTTGAAAAACCTGCGAACCCAGGTGACTCGATTCCAGGCTCAGATTTCTGTAGCCCAAGAAAAAGGAATGATTCGAGATCCAATGGTGGAGACTGCGTATCAGGATGCTGAGAACTTGCGAGATCAGCTCCAGCAGGGAACCGAGCGATTTTTCCGGTTTGGACTGTATGTTACCGTATATGCCGACTCCAAAAAACAGCTCGACAAATATGTTTCACAAATTGACAACATTTTGCAGACCAAGATGGTCTACTCCAAACCCTGTCTCTTTCAGACCGAGCAGGGATTCAAATCAACCTTGCCGCTGCTTCGAGATGAGCTTGCCATCGCCAACAACTTGAACACCTCGCCCTTGTCTACTACCTTCCCATTTGTTTCTGCTAACATATCTTCCAACAAAGGAATTTTGTACGGAATTAATCGACACAATAACAGTTTGATCCTCTTTGATCGATTCTCAATGGAAAACGCCAATGAGGTAATTTTTGCCAAATCTGGAGGAGGGAAAAGCTATCTTGCCAAGCTCGAAATCCTCCGTCACCTTATGCTCGACGTTGAAGTCTTGGTTATTGACCCCGAAAATGAGTATTCCTACCTCACCGAGGCAGTGGGAGGAACCTTTATTAAAATTTCGTTGACCTCAAATCAGCATATCAACCCATTTGATCTACCGACACCGCGCCCAGACGAGAACCCAGCCGACTTGGTCAAATCCAACATTGCTGATCTCATGGGAATGCTCAAGCTTATGCTTCAGGGAACGAACATTGTCGATCGATTTACGGCCGAGGAAGAAGCCGTCCTGGACCGAGCGCTCTATGAAACGTACGCCTCCAAGGATATCACTATGGAGAACCCAGACTATGAAAACAAAGAAGTTCCCACCTTGTCCGATCTGGAAAATATCCTCCAAAACATGGAAGGGGGAGAAAGTCTTGCTATTCGACTCTCCAAGTACACTACCGGAAGTTTCAGTGGGTTTGTCAACGAGCCAACTAACATAAACTTCAATAGTCAGTTGGTAGTGTTTAACACCCGAGACATGGAAGAGGAACTCCAGCCTCTGGCTATGTTTGTGATTACTCAATATATCTGGAAAGAAATCCGACGGGAACTCAAAAAACGAATTCTAGTGGTGGATGAGGCCTGGGTGATGATGAAAGATGACAGTGCCGCCTCGTTCTTGTTCTCTCTGGCAAAACGAGCTCGAAAGTATTACTTGGGACTTACCACCATTACTCAGGATATTGCCGATTTCTTATCATCTGAGTATGGAAAAGCTATCTTGACCAACTCCTCAATCCAGATCTTGCTCAAACAATCACCAGCATCTATCGACATCATCAAAGATACCTTCTATCTGACTGAAGAAGAGAAATTCCTATTACTCGAATCTGACGTAGGAGAAGGAATCTTCTTTGCAGGCCTCAAGCACGCCGCTATCAAAGTCGTCGCTTCCTACGGGGAAGATCAGATTATTACCTCAGATCCTGAACAGCTCCTCAAGATCCAAAAAGCCAAAGCAGAACTTTCCTCCGTCGAGGAACAAATCGCCCAAGACCCGCAAGAACAAGATCCATTTACGCTAAACTTCTAGTCATATGACCAGCCCCAAAACAAAAAAAGTCATCATCATTAGCTCAGCGTTGCTATCCGTTGCCATCATTGTTTTGATTTCCTATATGGTCATCCAAAGCCAAATAGGATCTGGATCTTCTGAGAATTCAGCTGAAACAGCCGGAGAAACCGAAAATCCTATTGCAGAAAACGTTCCAGCTCCGGTAATCGAGGCAACCTTAGTTCTAGACGAGGCCATCGTAAACGCAACAATTGATCAGACCAATGCTATCAAATACTATCGAGCAAGCGACGGAAATGTATTTGAGACCAATACCCTTGGACAAGAACCAACCCTGTTAGATGACGCAGACCTTACCAACTTGACCTCGGTCGAGTGGGCTTTGGGGGCTCCGTTTGTGGTCACCAATGTAAACGGTCGATTTTATACCTTTAACTTTGCAGAGCAAGTTGCCACTCCATTTCCCAATCAGGTAACAGATTTACAAATTTTACCAGATAATCGAGTCTTTTATCTCTTCCGCAATGAAAACGGAACTGCCGACCTATCTATTGCCAACCCTGATGGATCAGATTGGACAACTGTGATTACTCTCAGCTCAGATCAGGTATTCTTAACGCCAATTCCTGGAACAAACAAAATCAGTCAGACCTTGGTCCCGAGTGCATACCGAGGATCATCACTTCGGATTATTGACACCACTACCGGTGAGGCTACTTCTGTTCTGGAAGACAAGCCGGGACTCAATGTATCCTGGTCGCCAACAGGTGACCGAGGGCTCGCAACCTACACCGTAGAACGAGGGGGAACAGAAATGAACATGTCAATCATTAACTCAGAAGGATTTGAACTGCAGTCACTTGCTCCCGAGGGAACTCTAGCTGAAAAAATTGTTTGGACCGCAGACGGAAGCAAAGCCTACTTTACTAAACCGAAGGTAAGCAACACCCAAATTCTTCCAGACGACTATTACAGCGGAAGCCTGAACCAATTCCAAGAAAGTCTATACGAAGTAAATATTGCTACCGGGCAAGTAACGCTGCTTTCTGACTCAATCGGAACGGTCGACTCTCGAGAT
>CAJXTH010000012.1 GCA_913060955.1 uncultured bacterium
ATTTACTTCCCTCGACGCATCAACAATCTCTGTCAAAAGTTCAAGTTCAGAGATCGGACAAAATGATGCTCACATCAAATGCCAACTTACCGGAGAACCGGGATTTGAAATCGCGTTCAACTATACCTACATTTTAGATGGGCTATCTTCTCTATCTGGCGATGTGGTGACCTTTTCGATGAATGATTCTGATTCTCCTGCCATTTTACGAGGGACTGACGATCCAGACTTCTTCTACCTTGTTATGCCGATCCGTGAGTAATCCTCAGGTCAACTGGGGATAAATGTGGATAACTTGGGGATATCCACCTCAGATTGTGAATAACTCGGAAAATATTGAATAAACGCATCCAGACTATGTTATCTCGAGTTGATTCAGCGGCAGTAGTGGGAGTAACCGGACAGCGTATCCACATTGAAGTGGATATCACCCAAGGACTTCCCGGCATTACCATTGTTGGATTGCCGGATACTGCCGTAAACGAATCCAAAGAACGAATCCGTTTAGGCTTGCGTAACTCTGGAATACAGCTTCCCCAAAAGCGCTTTGTAGTAAACCTTGCGCCTGCTGAAGTAAAAAAGGTGGGAACAGCCTATGACTTACCGATTGCGCTTGCCATTGTTCGAGCCCTAGAGGATATTCCACTAGCCACAGAAGAACGAATTATTCTGGGAGAGCTTGGCCTTGATGGCTCTGTCCGAGCAATCCAAGGAGTACTCCCTATGACCCTCTTTGCCTACCAACACGGTACTCAAGAAATCATCGTGCCAGCTGAAAACGCCTTTGAAGCCTCGTTAGTCGACGGAATTCGGGTAATAGGAGTCTCCCACATTGGGGAGGCTCTTGAGCATTTACGGTCAGATACTGAGACGATGATCCCAGCCCAACCGGCCTATCAGGTAGTTCCTGAACATCATAGTTATGAAATTGACATGGCTCACGTCAAAGGTCAGGCTCTGGCCAAACGGGCCTTAGAAATTGCAGCTGCTGGGGGGCACAATGTTTTGATGACCGGTCCTCCTGGATCCGGAAAAACTCTCCTTTCTCGGACACTTCCGACAATTCTTCCGGCTATGGATAAAGAAGAAGTCCTGGATGTATCTCAGTTATATAGTATTGCTGGGAAGCTTTCTTCGGATGAACCCTTGGTGGTAAAACGACCGTTCCGGTCTCCGCATCATACGGCTTCTGCAACTTCACTGATCGGTGGAGGGAGCAATCCTCGGCCAGGTGAGATTAGCTTATCCCATCGCGGAGTGTTGTTTCTCGATGAGTTTCCCGAATTTCCTCGGGCTGTATTAGAAAGTCTCCGGCAACCGCTTGAGGATAGGGTAGTTACTGTTTCTCGGGTTCAGGGATCGTATACCTTTCCGGCAGACTTTATGTTAATTGCTGCCCAAAACCCGTGCCCCTGCGGATATCTTACCGATCCAGATAAAGAATGCACCTGCTCACAAAGCCAAATTGTCCGCTACTCACAAAAGATTTCCGGACCACTGTTAGATCGAATAGATATGGTAATCCAAGTAGACAAAGTCAAAACAGAAGAGCTTATTGATCAACAAGCAACCAGTGAAGAATCCTCAGAATCTATTCGGTCCCGAGTAGAAGCCGCTCGTATTCGTCAGCGAGACCGACTCAAATCGGCTGGAATTCGGACCAATAGTGAGATGAGTGTGGCTCAAATTCAAGAATATTGTCCACTTGATGAATCCTCTCAGCACATCCTCCGTCAAGCAGTAACCCGCATGAATCTTTCGGCCCGAGCCTATAATCGTATATTAAAGCTCGCTCGAACAATCGCAGATCTAGAAGGAGCTGATACGATCCAAGTTCCTCATGTGGCCGAGGCATTACAGTATCGTGAGCGGGATTCTTAGGATTCTTTCTGTCCTAGGAGTTTTGTTTCTTTGGTAATTTGAGTTGTAATTTTTCGAATGTCTTCTTCTGGGGGAAGTTGTTCGGGATAAATGTTCCGTTGGGTAAGAGAAGATCTGACGGCTCCATTATTCTCCTGATGTTCATGACTGAATTGGTGTTTGGAATCGTGATTTTTTACCTGAGAATTATACGTAGTCATTTCTGTAGCAAGATCTTTTGCTTTGAGAAGAACTGTTGATAGATGGTCTGCTAATGGTTTACGATCAGGAATACCAAACTTTTGCTTCATTTGCTTGGTGGTATTTCCTCCAAAAAGAACCGTATCTCCAAGACTTCGGATTTCAGCAATATCTGCTCCAGTAAGACCATGCCTGTGAAGGAGTTCTGAAAGTTCCTTTTCTGACTGAGTAAGTTTTCTTCTTGCTGCAATGCGTTCGAGCTCAGGACCATACAGAGCTTGGAGATCTGCTAGTTCTTGACGTCGAGTTTGCACTGCAAAATACGTTTGGGCCAAAGCAACCGAAGGCTTTCTTGGATCACTGTTTTGAGCGATTAAATAACAAGCATACCGAGTTAAGAGATAATTGTTCATAGGTCTTCCCCCGGTACTTTTTACCGGCGCGGGTAAAAAGTGTTCAGATGTTAAATTTCCGGATTTTTGAGATGAAATTTGAGCCTTTTGAATTACATTTTCAAACTTCTGCCACTTTTCATATTGGAGTAACTTCATAAGCTCACGTGCATCCCAATATTCTGAGCCATTCGCATCAAGATGCTTAATATCTTCAAAGATTGTTTTAGAGGTATTCATAGTTCTCTCTATTTGCCTATAAAAAAGAAGATCTTAGATCTTCCTTAGTCCCATTTTCCGATGGTGTGGACCACTTTTCCAATAATGGTGGTAAATTCATCAGCTACGATCGGGGTGTGTTCAGGGTTGTCAGATTCTGGCTTCAAAACGAATCCATTGCGGGTGGTAACGTATCGTTTGATGGTTGCTTCATCGTCGATAAAAGCCAGGACGATATCGTTGGTATGAATGACTGCATCTTTTCGGATTACGAGGTAGTCTCCTTCAAAGATATCTGCTCGTTCCATAGAGTCTCCCATCGCTCGAAGAATAAAATGTTGCTTTCCGCGCGATACAATAGATTCTGAGACGCGCAGGTACCCTTCGATCGATTCTTCGGCCATAATCGGCGACCCACAGGCCACATATCCGAGGATTGGTAGCTCAATGGTCTTGGTCGAAGGTCCCCCGGGAAAAGCGTCTAATTTTCGTAAGGTGAGGTTCTTGTTCCTGTCTCGAGCAACGACTCCTTTTTCGGTAAGCGATCGGATAATCCGAAGCCCACTTTGTGAAGAAGAATATCCCAAATGCTCGGTAAGTTCTCGGACTGAAGGAGAGTGTCCTTTCCCCAGCTGTTGTTTGATAAACAGTAAGGCTTTCATTTCTTGGAGAGAGAGGTCGGCTGGCATATTGGTGTTTGATTAACTGTTTGATATTGTACACACGTCGTTTGAAAATTGCAAGAGGTATGACATACTAAAGGAAAGGTTTAACGTACCGATATATGATTCATTATGCAGTTTCATGGGATTCTTTTGTAGCTATTGATATTACTATTCATACTGGGTATCGAGCAGAAACAATGAAAACAGCGGGCTGGACTCACATCGCAGAACACACCTTTTTTTCCGGTATTCCGGGTCAATCTTTGGAGGCGGCAGATAGAGAGCGATATGATATTTTTCATTCTATTTCTGCCGTTACGAGAGTAGATTCGGTCCATATTCAGGCTCTTACTCATAGAAATAATCTTTCTCAAGCCTCCCAAATGTTAGAACGTATGCTTTGGAATAGTGTCCCTGAGAAGTCGGATTATCGTATTATTGCTCGTGAAATTATAGATGAAATCGAAGAGTACCGAAGTTCTCCGGTTATAGAGATACGAGATATTCTAAATTCTGTACCAAACTATGCCATTATCGAGAATGGGTTAGGGAACATTACTCATGATGAATCCTGGATTGTGGAATGTATAGATGGGGCCCTTTCTTGGTTTCGAACTCAAATG
The DNA here is from genome assembly GCA_913060955.1 of uncultured bacterium. Lineage (GTDB taxonomy): Bacteria > Patescibacteriota > Minisyncoccia > SW-4-49-11 > SW-4-49-11 > CAJXTH01. The sequence goes on from CAJXTH010000012.1 coordinate 3,961, forward strand.
AATGAAGTTCCCATAACCGTGCAAATCGTTTCAAATGACCCGAAGGACTGTGATATATTTTCTGGCTTTGAGCGGGGAACTGTGACAAAAATTCGAAATACCCGCGAGATGGAGGTATCGGCACTTTCTGATAATCTTTCTGCTATTCAAATGGGATCTGTTTTGACGAGCAATCAGTATGATTGGTGGATGAAAGCCAATGCATTTTCGGAGCGAGAAGGAATATTCTTTCGTAGATTCTGGCAACCATCAGGAGATAGTTTGTTTGTATTGGGGTGTGATATTCAAGAATTACAAGAAGCAGAATCAAGTTTGACTCCACTCATACTAGAACGAAAGGATTTTCTTCGAGCTGGGCTCGATTGGAAAGAGACTCTGGATGAGGTCTTTTGGTTGCATTATCAGCTGGACTCGGTGAAGTCTCTGAATGATTAAATAGTTGAGGAATAGTGTAAGAACAAAAAAATCCCCCGGAGTGGGGGATTTGTAATAGTAAGCTTATCGGGCCAATGGGTTGGCTGCTCCTCGTACCTCGAAGTGGAGGTGACATCCGGTAGATCGTCCGGTAGTTCCCATGTATCCAATCAGTTCTCCTTTAGCTACTCCTGATCCAACTTGAGAAATTCGTTGGCTCAAGTGACCGTATAGGGTAACAACTCCGTTAGGGTGGGTGATCTTGATGTATGATCCATATCCACCGTTCCATCCGTCCTGAGAAGTGGTTACAGTACCACCTGCTGAGGCATAGATTGGGGTTCCACACGAGTTTGCAATGTCGACTCCGTTACTTGAGTGAAGTACTCCATAGTTTCGCCCAGTTGTTGGATATCCGAAGTATCCAGATAACTGGGGGAGTTCTTGAGGAGTTACTCGAGCGGTTGAAGTTCGGGTAGAAGCTACTCGTACAGGGGGCTCGTAGAACGGCTTTTCGTCGTTTGGTACAACCGCATCAGGGATGATGAGATCAGTTCCGTAGGCGATTTCTCCGTCTCCAAGTCCGTTAAACTCTCGGATGTCTTGCTCAGATACCTGGTATTTCTCGGCAAGTGCAGCAAGAGTTTGTTCCTCTTCGAGCTCTTTTCGAATTCCATCTACAGGGAGGATTCGCAGTGTGCTTCCAACCTGGACAGTATCAAGGTCTTCGAGGTTGTTCTCAACTCCAATGGTGTCCTTGGAAATACTAAATTTCTGGGCGATTGACTCAAGGGTGTCTCCTTCTTGTACGGTATAGTCTCGTACAATGAGGGCGGTTCCTTCAGCAACATACCCTTCTGGTGCGTTTACTGCAGTCACCACGTTGGTTTCTCCAGTAAATGGTCCAGTTTGATCGGTTTCGTCTCCGGGAACTCCGAGAGTTCCTTGGATTACACCGAATGATTCAAGAGAGGCCTCAAGAGGTCCTCCAAGGTTAGAGTCAGAGAGGAAGAGTGATCCTCCTGGCGCTTTCCCTGCATATGTGATGTTGGAGAAAACAACTGCTCCTACGACGAGGAAGAGTGCTACCCAACTCATTTTGTCTTGAGACTGTGCAAGCACAGTTTGAACGAATCGTTTTACCTGAAATTTCGGCAAATGATTTCGATTGGTACTAATAGGGTTAGGGTTAAAAGTAAGGGGCCTAGTGGCATTCGGAAGGACGGAAACAGACAGTATCCAAATGCATAAACGACCTTACCTAACGAATTAGGTTCAGATACACTATACGGAAAATCGAGCAGAGTGTCAAGGGATTTTTTGCTATTTTGGCTTATAATAGCCATTTAAATGTTCTTTTGGAGGTTGTTTTGAGGCTGTTTAGGGGGCTGAAATCACGTTTTTGAGTCCTACTCTGGATTTTCGGCGTATGGGTTCACGATCGTCTTTAAGGTTGCGATCAATTCAGGTGAGTATTGGACGCTGAAGGTGGTGTCTACGCATTGTGTGTCGTAACTGTGGGGATTGATCAGCAGATGGACGCTACACGGTCCGGGTGGGGTCCGAGTCAGCACCTCTTTAAGGTCGTGGAGGACCTGTTTTTTGGTACCCTTCGGGATCAAAATATTGATTCCGGAGACTTCCTCGCCATCTGGAGTGAAGTTTCGGAGGGGGCCAGTATCCTCGGATTGGTCTCCTACACTTGATAAATCGTCTACTGAAGCTCGTTTTACCCGTTTCGGTGGCTTCTTTCCCAGCCATTCGATGAGGGTGGGATCGGTAATTTCTTTGATATCTTGGGCAATGAGCTTAATTTGGTTGTCTTTTTTGTCGAATTTCCCTTTAACGACGAGACAGGCTCCTTGACGCAAGAGTTCAGAAAGCGCCTGAAAAGTTGAAGGGAAAATAACGACTTCAATACGATCTTGGGTGTCTTCCACCTCGAGAAAGGCCATTTTAGCACCTTTTTTGGTAGTGATTTCTTTGATCGAGGATACCAGACCGGTGAGGGTGATGCCGGTGATCCGCTTGATAGTTTTGGTTTCTTTGATGTCGGGAAGGCTGAGTTCATCAATTTTAGCTTGGAACTCATCGATTGGGTGTCCTGAGACAAAGCAGCCAAGATAGGTTGCTTCTAGCTCGAGGTTTTCCAAGAACGCTTGGCGCTCGTCAACGATTTGACGTTCAAGCTGGAGTGGGGGGAGGCTTGGGCCCGTGTCTCCACCGCCAAAGAGCGAGGCTTGGGCGGCGTTTTCTTTTTCTAAGTGGGCTCGTTTTTTGAGGTATTCGAGCAATAGTTCAAGGTTATGGATTAAAACGTGTCGTGGTTCAAACTCATCCAAGGCACCAGACTTTACGAGGGCCTCCAGGTTTTTCTTGTTGAGCTCTTTGGGGTCAATGTGATCCATGAAATCTTGGAGCGAGGCGAATTTCCCATTGGCTTCTCGTTCGGCTACGATGATTTCGGCTAACTTTTCGGAAAAGTTTCGGATACTTCCGAGGCCGTAGACAATTTTTTTGCCGGTTCCAGAAAAGACTGGTTGAGATGTGTTGATTGAAGGAGGAAGGACTTCCAGGCCAAGTTGCCGGGACTCGTCGATTTCAATTTGGATTCGAGTGAGGTCTTTGGCGTCGCTATTCATGAGCGAAACCATGAACTCGATAGGGTAGTGGGCTTTGAGGTAGGCGGTTTGGTAGGCTACCAGGGCGTAACAGGCGGCGTGGGACTTGTTAAATCCATAGTTTCCAAAGGGTTCGATCAATTCCCAGAGCTTTTCTCCGATGCTTCGGTCGATTCCTTGGGCGACAGTTCCTTCGATAATTTTGATTTTTTGCTCCTCCATCAGCTCGAGGATCTTTTTTCCGACCGCTTTTCGGAGAATGTCGGCTTCTGGCAGAGTAAAGCCAGCCAGTGCCTGAGAGGCCTGCATCAGCTGCTCCTGGTAGATCATGATTCCGTAGGTAGGAGCCAGAATCTTTTCCAAATTCGGGTGGAGGTATTTGACTTCTTCTTTACCATGTTTTCGGGCGATATAGGTTGGGATAAGTTCCATCGGTCCCGGTCGATAGAGCGACACCATAGCGATCAGGTCGTCAAACTCCGAGGGCTTGAGCCCCATGAGAGCTTTTTTCATTCCCTGGGATTCAAACTGGAAGACTCCGGTGGTTTGCCCTTTTTGGAAGAGTTGGTAGGCGCCTTTGTCATCGAGTGGGACTCGAGACATGTCGATTTCGCGACCGTGATGATCTTTGATGAGTTTTAAAGTAGAGCCAATAATGGAAAGGTTGGCAAGTCCCAAAAAGTCCATTTTCAAGAGTCCCAGATCCTCAATCCCGTGCATTTCGTATTGGGTGGTGATACCGGTTTTCCCTCCAGACTCTGAAATTTGGAGCGGAGTATAGGCGGTGAGTTCTTTGTTCGAGATCACCACGGCACAAGCATGAGTCGAGGTGTGGCGGACCGATCCTTCCAATATCTGAGCCATATCGATCAAGGTTTTGACCTTGTCGTCTTGCTCATAACGAGCTTTGAGTTCGCTTGATGCGTCCAAGGATTTGGCGATGGTTTTTTCTTCAATCAACTTAGAAATTGAGTCACACAGGGTGTATGAGTATCCCAGAGCCCGTCCGGTGTCTCTCACGGAGGCTTTGGCGGCCATGGTTCCAAAGGTACAAATCTGGGCAACGTGGTCACGACCGTATTTTTCAGCTACGTACTGGAGCACGAGATCTCGTTTGTTGTCCTGGAAGTCGATGTCGATATCGGGCATGGAGACTCGAGCGGGATTGAGGAATCGCTCAAATAGAAGCTCGAATTTGAGTGGGTCAAGGTCGGTAATTCCGCACAAGAACGATACCAATGATCCTGCAGCCGATCCTCGGCCAGGTCCAACCAGGATTCCTTGGTCTTTGGCCCAGTTAATAAAGTCTTGCACGATCAGAAAGTAGGATGGGTATCCAGAATTTTTGATAACTTCCAGCTCATAATCTAATCGCTCGTGGAGTCCTTCAGGTTTTTCCTCGGGGTAGCGGATATCGATACCTTCCAAACACAGTTGTCGGAGGTAGTCGTCGTCGGACTGATCAGTACCATCTGGGCGTTTGGGTACTTCAAAGGCAGGGAGCTGAATTTGGAAGAGCGGTACCTCAACATCACACGAGTCAGCAATAACTCGAGTATTGGTAAGAGCTTCTTCGGGGATATCCAGTTCTTGGGCGAGTGAGGCCATTTCTTCTCCTGACTTCAGAGAGTAATCCTCATGGATCAGGGTATGGCGACTGGTATTGGCAATGGTAGTCTTGTGCTTGATTGCCAGCATGACGTCGTGGGCGGCCGCTTTGTCTGCTGTGGTGTAGTAGGAGTTGGCGGTTAACACCAGCGGGGTGTTGGTTTCTTTTCCAAGATGAATCAGGGCTTGGTTTGCCTCCAGCTGATCTGGAGTGTGTTTGAGAGGGACGAGTTCTAAGTATACTCGATCAGAAAAGGTTTGTTTGTACCAATTCAACAAGTCTTTTGCTCCTTGGTCATCTTTTGCCAAAAGCTTTTGGGCGAGTTCCCCAGTACTATCTCCGGTGAGACAAATCAACCCTTCTGCATGGGCTGCTAGAGTTTCTTTGTCGATTTTGGGAGTGGGGAGGTATCCTTCTACTCGGGATTTGGAAGCTAATTGAATGAGGTTGAGGTACCCTTGGTAATTTTGGGCAATCAGGGTGACTGGGTAGAGGACTTTATCGTGTCCTGCTGATCGATCCTGGATTCCTTTGGGGTCGATCCAGGCTTCGAGTCCAAGAATTGGTTTGACCTTTGCTTTTCTAGCGGCCTCAAAAAATTCAATAGCCGCAAACATGTTAGACTTATCGGTAATTGCTACCGCGTCCATGCCGTGGTCTTTGACTTGATCTAAAATCTCATCGACAGAACCGAGAGCTTCCAGGATACTATAATGTGAGTGTACATGCAGATGGACAAAGTCTTTCATACGGTGTTGGTTGGTGTTTTTCTAGGCGATCGTGCCCGGTGTGGGCTATACTATGGATAAATAATACCAAATCTATGGCAATAATTCGAACCTATACCGATGAGCAGGATTGGATAGCCGCTTCTGTCCAGGCGATTACCGGATCTCTAGAGCAGGATATCCGAGACAATGACGCTTCGAGTCTCGCTCTTTCGGGAGGAAGTACTCCGTATCCAATCTACCAGCAACTTGGAACAGAACCGGTTCTCTGGGAACAGGTATCCTTGATCTCGGTTGATGAACGTTTTGTTCCGGCCGATGATCCTGAATACAATTGGGCAAAAATCGTATCTGCCTTGGGAGAAGAACTCATTGCCAGAGTAAAGAGAACCTGTGCTTTTACCTATGCTGCCAGTCGGGAGGAAAGCCTGCGAGTGGTCGAGGATTGTCTCCCCGATCGGCCAGGTATAGTGGTGCTGGGTATGGGCACCGATGGTCATATTGCTTCGTTATTTCCGGGACAGCCGTTTGGAGATAATCGAACAGTAGTCGCTACCACTGCGCCTGACAGTTATGAAACCCAAGAAAGAATGAGTCTTTCAGCAGATTATATCTTGTCTGCCCAAAAGATTGTTCTGCTCCTCAAAGGAGACTCCAAAGCTAACGCCGTAGACATCTTGATGGATCAGGAATATCCAGCGGAACAATTCCCGGCCACGTTGATTCTCGATCATCCGGATTGTGAGATTCATTGGTTACGAGAAGGATAAGATCTGAGTATGCAGTCAACAACACTTATATTTCTTCGTCACGCTGAGACGGACAAAGACCCGAAGGCCAACGCTGCGGTATGGGGGCTTTCTCAGAGTGGAGTAAAGCAGGCCCAAGCTCTGGTAGATATTAATCTCATGCACCAGGTTGACGTTGTGTATGTCTCAGAGCATAGAAAAACCACTCTCACGGTAGAGCCATTGGCAATGAAACTTGGGAAAGATCCCATTGTCTGGTCTGAGTTTAATGAAGTGAAACAAGGAGACGCCTTTCTGTCTCCAGAAGAATTTGCCGCAGAAAAGGTGCGGCAGCTCCATGATTTGGAGTATCAAGCATTTGGGGGAGGTGAGTCAGGAAATCAGGCCTTAGCGCGATTTCACGACGGTGTTAATCGGGTTTTGGATCTTCATACTGGGGAGGTTGTTTTGATTGTCACTCATGGAACGGTGCTAAATCTCTATTTTGCTGATCTATTAGATTCGTTTGATGAACTTCCGGAACGATGGAAGTGTACCGGCTTCGCTGCCTATGGAGTGGTTCAGAACGGACGGGTAATCAAGGATATCGTTTCTTGAGAGTAGTTCTGAAGTGTTTCTGATAGTATTGAGATACAAAAACCCCCGGAGGATTCCGGGGAGAGTATAGCTTAGTGTACGAAGTGTTTGTTGTTATCGTGCATGTCTCCAAAGGCTTCGGCTACCGCTTTGATACAGGATTGGGCTAAGATCGACAGCGGGATTGCGAGTGTTAGGAGGGCTCCCAATTTGGCTGGATTTTCATATTGGGTACCTCCAAAGATTCGATCAGCGAGGAAAAGGGAAACAGTGATGTTTACACCTGCGGTCATAGCGAGTGTTCGGAGGTCTGACATGGAAATCCCGTCAGGTAATTTAGCCCCAAGTTTATCTGCTACATATCCAACTCCGGCAATACCGATGAATTTTCCAACTACGGATGAAATAAAGATAATAAGTGCAAGACCAGTAAAGGCGGAGGCGGTGAGCGTTACTCCGGCGTTTACCACTCCAAAGAAGAAGAGTCCAAAGTCAATGATTGGCTTCATGTTCATCTCAAAGTCATAGAGCGGTACTTCAGAAGGGTGTTCTTCTTGTTGCATGTAAAGTCCGGTATCAGTAGAGGGGCCTGGAATAAACGGTACGATAAAGGTAAGTGCTAAGGCAGGATGGAGACCCGCTT
>CAJXTH010000013.1 GCA_913060955.1 uncultured bacterium
CAGGACAGTATCAATCCTATGTTGATAAGGAATATGAATTGAGAATTCATATCATAGGTCAAAAGGTTATAGCTGTTAAAATTGACTCTCAATCTAATGCTGATGCAAAAATTGATTGGAGAAGTCAAAGCTATCAACTTACGTACGAGGAATATAATCTTCCTTCCGATTTAGTAGCGGGCATTCTTAGGTTTATGTCAATGATGGGGCTAAAACTAGGTGTCATTGACATGATAGTTACTCCATCCGGTGAGTACGTATTTCTGGAGGTTAATCCAGATGGTAATTGGCTATGGATTGAGGATTTTCTGCCAGATATTGGTATCACTCGATCCATAGCTAGTTGGCTTCTTGCAAACTAGATTACGTCAGATGTACTTTCATTACGAGGTTCAAAATGAATACTCCTACTTTGATCAAGCCTATTGGCGCACATAACTCTCAAACTGTTGTAGTTGATCCTCAGATTGACGGCTACAGTGAGGAGAACCAGTCAGGTAACGTAGCCAGTGCCATGAAGGACACTAAGGTTACTTATATCAGCTGGACACAGGATGGCGACGCTTAGCAATACTGTGTAAATCATCAATTACCGAAAGGGAAAAGACAATTATCTTTTCCCTTTTTCTATTTTTTGTAAAATGTTTTGAGCGGGAAATGCACAGTTATATTGGCTACTTTTTGCAAGATGATGAATAAGAGAAAGTTCTTTTGAGCTGAAGTGAATAACATTTATTTTATCAAGGAGGCTTAAAGATTTGTTTCTCACATATCCTGATGGGTAGTGGATAAGTTTTTGTATTGATCTTACTGTCGAATGATCGATATATTCAAGGAACTCGCTTCGTAGTAAGAGTGCTAATAGAAGATAATTTAAGGCTGAGTCATCATAGAATTTTTCAGAATCTAAAACTTTTTGTAATAGCTGAGCAAGGTCATCTTTTGGAATATAAATGAGAAGTCTATCTAATTCATTTGACTTATATCTCGGGTATAAGTCTATGATAAGACGGGTATTAGAATGAGCATATTCTTTGAGTTTGTATTGATACTCTCGCACATGTGGATTAATAGAAAAGGGATATGATTTCTCGTATATGTTTTGATCAAAGTATCCTTTGTCAAAGATTAAATTATATCGCAATGTGTCAATTTGAGAAATAACTTCAGAAATCTCTTTGTCTATATATTTTTTGGGAAGAGCCTCTCGAATACTTGGTGGAAAATTAGAGGGTACGTAATCAAAAGTGATAGAGTTTTTGTTCATATCAGGATATAATGGAGAAAGAACAGAATTTAAATGAAATTCCGAGCACTTCAGATGCGAGGAAACCCTTTCTATAACAGTATCAAATTCTTGAGCAGAATAACGTTTTCCAATCAAGTCAGATATTCCGTATGGAGTCTCTGAGGGTTGAATACTTTGAGACTCCATGTGATAGTAGTAAAGCTCAATATTTTCGAGAAGGTAAGAGGCCATATTACTCTCAGTCATTATACTTTTTATTTATTTTCCTTACACTTTAATCCCTTGTTTTCGAAGATCATGTCGGATTGCGCGGGCTGTTGAAACACTCTTTACAATTTTGAGCCAGTCACGATTTGGCTTTTGCTTTTTGTCGGTGATGATTTCGACTTCATCTCCGTTGGAGAGCTCGTAGGATAGTTTTACTGGTTGCCCATTGACCTTGGCCATGGTTGCATGACGTCCAATGTCTTGGTGAATGCGGTAGGCAAAGTCCAGAGGTGTTCCTCCTTGGGGGAGGGAAATCGCATCTCCTTTGGGAGTCATTACAAAAATCTGATCTTGGAAGAGGTCAAGTTTGACGTACTTGAGATATTCTTCTTCCGAAAGTTTTTCCTTGCCAAGGTCAACTAGTTCTTTGATCCATTTGAGACGATCAGGGTTCAGGAACGTAAACTCCTCGAACTTGGCTTTTTGTTTGTGAGACCAATGAGCAGCAACTCCGTATTCAGCATATTCGTGCATCGCCTCAGTTCGAATTTGAAACTCAAAAACGATTTTTGAAGTTGGGTCAATCAGTGTGGAGTGAATGCTTTGGTATCCGTTTTCTTTGGGTTGATCAATGTAATCTTTGACACGACCTTCTACCGGGATGAAGTAGTTATGAAGAGCGGCCAATACGTTGTAACAATCTTCAACGCTTTCGGTGATGACCCGGAGGGCAACGAGATCATAAATCTTATCGAGAGATTTTTTCTCTCGCATTTTTTTGAACAGCGAGTAGTACTTCTTGGCTCGCCCATATAGGGCAATGTAAGGAATCCCTTCTTCATCAAGAATCTTGGTAGTTTTTTTGATGATTTGTCCGGCTTGTTTTTCTCGTTTTTGGTACTCGACAGTCGAGAGAGAAATGAGCTGTTTATACTCGTCGGGATAGACGTAGGGAAAACAGATATTTTCGATCTCGTCTTTGAACATTCCCATTCCGAGACGTTCAGCAATCGGAGCGTAAATTTCGAGAGATTCGAGGGCGATTCGCTTTGCTTTTTCTGCCGGAAGATTCTTCAGTGTTCGAAGGTTGTGGAGTCGGTCAGCAAGCTTGATAAAGACCACTCGGAGATCTTTACTCATGGCTACAAACATTCGGCGGAGATTCTCGGCATAGCGATCTTCTCCCTTGTATTTGATGACGGAGAGTTTGGTAATCCCTGAAATGAGGAAAATGATCTCTCGGTTAAAAGTCTTGGAAAGTTTCCGGAGCGAGACCTCGGTGTCCTCGGGCACGTCGTGCATAAGGGTAGCTGCTAGAGTATCTCGATCGAGTTTAATATCTGCTAGGGTTAGACAGGCTTCCACAGGGTGAATAATATAGAACTCACCACTTTTTCGTCGCTGTTCTCCGTGAGCTTCTGCCATTTGGTAAAAAGCAAGCTCGATGATTTCCTGGTCAGATTCAGACAAATACGAAATGGCAGGAGCAAGGATCTTCCAGAGTTGCTCGGTCGCTTGAGTAAGATCGGTAGTTGATACGTCAGCTGTTCTCATCATATGAATATATTGTACCACAAAACGGGTGTCAGAACCCACAAAAAGTGATATACTGAACATAACCATATAACAAGACAGATACAGGATATGCCGCGACGAATTGGAATTGATTTAGGAACTGCAAATGTGTTGGTATTTTTGCCCAACAAGGGAGTCGTAGTAAATGAACCTTCGGTAGTGGCTGTCGATGTCTATGATAATCGAATTTTGGCCGTGGGAAACGAAGCCCGAGAGATGATTGGCCGAACACCAGATGGAATCAAAGCGGTGCGACCGATTCGCGATGGGGTGATTGCTGATTACCGAATGACGGAAGCTTTAATTACCTATTTGATTCAGAAAGTGAGCGGAAGAGTCCGAATTTTCAAACCAGATTGTATTATTTCTGTCCCTGCTTCGATTACGTCTACCGAAAAGCGAGCAGTTATTGAAGTTGCAACCAATGTGGGAGCGCGGAATGCGTATGTAGTAAAAGAGCCGATCTTAGCAGCTCTGGGGGCTGGGATTCCGATCGACGTTCCCTCTGGTTCCATGGTTGTCGACATTGGAGGAGGAACCACAGAAGTTGGAGTCATTGCCCTGGGGGGAATTGTAGCGTTTGCTTCGGCACGAGTGGCGGGTGACAAGCTTACGGAGGCGATTATTCAGCACGTCAAAAAGAAGTACAGCCTGGCGATTGGGGAACAAACTGCCGAGCAGATCAAAATTAAAATTGGAAGCGCGCTTCCAATCGAGACTGATTCTATGGATATTCGAGGACGAGATGTCCTGACCGGCCTTCCAAAAAATATTTGCATCACTTCTGAGGAGGTTACTCATGCTATGCAATTGGAGTTACGGGAAATTATTCAGACCGTCAAAAATGTTCTCCAAGATACCCCACCAGAACTCTCTAGTGACATTATCGAAAAGGGGATTGTGATTACCGGAGGAGGAGCCTTGATCCGGAACATTGACGAGTTGATCTCAAAATCAACTGGGGTGCCCTGCTCGGTAGCCGACGATCCACTCTACTGCGTGGCCAAAGGAACTGGTATAATGTTAGACAGTCTCGATAAATACAAACGTGTCCTCGGACAGCAACGAAGATAACTATGCGCATTGCCATTGATGCTTCCAAAATAGAAACAGAACACAAAACAGGGACCGAGTATTACTCTTGGGAGCTTATCACCGGGATCTTAGACCTGTCCGATGAATCTCATGAAATTCTCCTCTATTCTCGAAAGCCTCTGCCCACAGAAATTTTAGAACGACACCCTCGAGTGCTCAACCGTGTCGTACCAGGGCGGTTCATGTGGACTCTCTGGCACTTGCCTTGGGCAATGCGGGCAGATGCTCCCGATGTATTTTATACACCAGCAAGTATTGTGCCTCCGTTTGGACGACCGAAGAAAAGTTTTGTCGTGATTCATGGTCTTGAGTATGAGGCCTTTCCTCAGGCCTATTCGTTTTTCCGCTTTTGGCATTTGGCAACCTTTACCTTACTCTCAGCCAAGTGGGCCTACCGGGTAATTGTTCCGTCTCATTCTACCAAGCACGATCTGGTGAGTGAGTACAATATCGATCAAGACACGGTTCAGGTGATTCACTCTGGGGTTCCTGCTCGGCACGAGGATGGCGAGATTCGATCACAGGTGGTGGACATTACCAACGAGCAATATCTTTTATGGATTGGACGGAAAGAAACGCGAAAAAACCTGGAGTTGCTCATCTCGCTTTTCGAAGCGATTCAGGCAGACTATCCAGAACTTAAACTGGTTCTTGCCGGCAAGGAAGGGTTTGGATACTCTGAGATTCGAACCTTGATCCAGAAATCCAGTGCCTCGGACCGAATTATCGAACTTGGGTTTGTGTCAGATGCCGAAAAACAGGAATTGTTCGACCACGCAACGGTATTTGTGTTCCCTTCTTGGTACGAGGGATTTGGCTTCCCAATCTTGGAGGCTATGCGAGCAGGTGTTCCGGTTATGGCTTCAACCCAGTCATCACTTCCAGAAATTGGAGGAAATGCCGCCGTATACGCCGAGCCAGATGATCCTACCGAATGGGAACGAGAACTTCGAGGAATTCTGGACAATCCAGAAACCCGTCAAGCCCTTATCAAGCGGGGATATGACCAGTGGCAGAAATTTTCTTTTGACCAAACAGTAGAGGAGACCTTGGATTGTATTACCGGCCCGTGAACCTAAGTGCAATCCGTACTGACTAGAACGAATCGATGAAACACACAAAACTTCGGAATCAAATACAGCTCATTACCTATGCTGATAGTTTAGGGCGTAATCTGAGCGAGCTCAAGGTCGCCTTGGATAGTTACTTAGGAGAATATATTGGAGGAGTCCATATTTTGCCATTCTATCCATCTTCCGCTGATCGAGGATTTGCTCCATTGACTCATTTGGAAGTAAATCCCGTCTTTGGAACCTGGCAAGATATTCAAGCAATTGCCGAGGAATATGATTTGATGGTGGATCTTGTTGCCAATCATATATCTGCTCAATCCTCATACTACCAAGATTTTTTGATCAAGGGGCAACGATCACTTTTTGCAGACATGTTCCTTACCACCAAAAAAGTGTTTGGAGCAACTATTGATCCGGATCAGCTGGGGAAAATTTATCGGCCGCGTCCAACGCCACCGTATCATGAGGTTCGGTTGGGAGATGGGACGCGAGAAAATATTTGGATGAGTTTTTCGGAAGAGCAGATTGACCTGGATTGGGATAGTCCGATTACCCAAGATTTGATCAAGCAATTTTTGCATACTCTCGGTGAGCATGGAACAGATTTGATCCGTCTTGACGCAATTGGATACATTCTCAAACGGCCCGGTACTAATTCGTTTTTGATTCCAGAGGTATATGACCGTATCGAGTGGATGTCAGAGGTGGCTCGGCAATATGAAATCGAGTTTTTACCAGAAGTTCATTTTCATTATTCGAAGCAACTTGAGATCGCCGAGAAATGTGACTGGGTGTATGACTTTGCCTTGCCGATGCTCACCTTGTACGCCTTGTATACCGCTGACTCGTATCCGCTAGAAAATTGGATTCGAATGAGGCCAGACAATCAAATTACGACACTTGATACCCACGATGGAATAGGAGTGACTGATGTAGAAGATTTGATGACGCCTGATCAAATTGACCAGACCCGTCGGATCGTCATGGCTCACGGAGGAAATGAAGCTATGAGGGCAACTGGATCTGGATCTCAAAATTTGGATATCTACCAGTTGAATACCACCTATTATACTGCTGTTGGGAATGATGACGCCTATCTGCTCGCTCGTGCGATTCAATTCTTTGTTCCGGGGATTCCCCAGATTTATCACATGGGAATGCTGTGTGGAGAAAACGATGTCCAAAAGTTTATGGTGACAGGAGTTGGGCGTGACCTCAATCGGCATGACTATACTCTGCAGGAAATCGAGCAGCAACTAGATCGACCGGTAGTGCGACGGCTGTTTGCACTTATGAAGTTCCGAAATAATTATCCAGCATTTAATGGCACATTTGAACTTCACGATAGTCCGGCCGACAGTATGATCCTGAGTTGGAAACAGGATGAATCTGAGGCTCGACTAGAGGTAAATCTTCGGACCTATGGTGCAAAGATTCAATACCGAGAGGCAGAGGAGTGGAAAACCTTTGAGGTCTAAGATATACTAGAAATAACCATAAAAAAGATACAGAAATGGCACCCTTGAAACGAAAAAATCCCTGGCTTCAAATATTCAAGTTCAGTCTTCCCTTGATCTTGGTATTTGGAACGTATCATAGTATTGCAACACCTCAGGTGTTCTCGCTCCGAGAATTTGTGATCAAAGGAGTTACGCATGCCGGTCTGATCCTGATTGCCTGCTCACTTGCTCTTGGTCCTATTGCTAAGTTTTTCGATGCCTTTGATACATTCCTGCACTACCGAAAACAACTCGGAATTATGGGATTTTACTATGTATTGCTTCACGGATTCTTAGCCTCTCTTCTGTATCTTTGGCCGGACCCTGCCTTTTTCCTGCGCTTCGCGAACTCGATTATTCTCGGACTGTTGTCCCTGTATCTATTAGCCCTCTGTACCGAATGGTCAGAAGTATATGTGATCCGAAAAGTAGGATCCAAAGTTTGGCGGAAAATGCTTCGATGGATGAGCTACTCGGCTTTTGTACTTGGGCTTGCTCACATTTGGTTCATCGAGCACCAGGGATGGGAAGAATTGTACTTCAGTGATCCGAGTCGGTTTCTTCCCCCACTTTCGTTGGTGACATTTTTCCTCGGAAGTTTGGTAGTGGTCGGAAGACTCGGAGTATTGGTCTACGACATTATTCAGTCTCAGACCAAATCTCCTCAATAAGTTTTCGGACCTCTTTTGGGGTAACTGTGTCGGCTTCAAACCAGTGAATACTCGAATCTCTCTGAAACCAGGTAAGCTGACGCTTTGCGTACTGATACTCTTTGGTGATGAATTTGGTTCGCATATCTTCCCAGGAGAGTCTTTCGTGGATATAATCGAGCATAGTAACAGTCCCAAGTCCAAATGATTTAAGTTTTTTGAGCCCCAGGGCTGGTCCCAAACGATCAGTAAGTTCGGTATACAGGCCCTGAACCTCTTCGATAGCGCCGTTTTCTAATCGGGCATCAACACGCTGACTGATTCGCTCTTGTAATCTTTCTGGGGAGGTTGTAAGACCAATTTGAATTACATTGTACGGAGACTCTGACTTTACTTCTGGTGCATTGGTAATTCCCGCCATAGCCTTTTCGATTGCTCGTATCAGACGTACGGGGTTGTTCCGATCAGATTGGTTAAGTTCGAGACCAGGAGCCAGGATGGTGAGTTGAGCTTGGAGTTGTTCTACGGTCTTTTGTTCCAGTTTTTTGCGAAGTGCCGGATTGGGAGCAATTTCTGGAATCTGAAATCCTTTGGTGAGACTTTCGGTGTAGAGTCCCGTTCCACCAACTACAATCGGTAAAATATTTTGGGCACAAAGGTCTTGGATGATTGTTTCTGCGGATTCTTTCCAAGCCTGAACAGAGTAATCTTCCCAAGCAGGAACAATATCTAATAAATGATGCGGAACACCGTTCATCTCTTCCGAGTTGACTTTGCCCGAACCAATATCAAATCCTTGATAGACCTGACGAGAATCAGCCGAAATAATTTCACCATTCAGTGTCTGGGCAAGAGTGATACCAAGAGAACTTTTCCCGGTGGCAGTTGGTCCTACAATCGTCAGTAACCGTGGTTTCATAAGTAAAAAGTTGTAACTTGTCTTGTTAGTATACCAAAAATATTTTTTATTGACTTTTTAGTTTAGCTCAAGTTATGATTGAAACAGTATAAAAAAACACGTAATTTTGTGAATAAGACTTCGATAATCCAGTCGTTAAAAACAATCTTGTCTTTTTATCCTGAAGTTCTCTTCATACTTGGTGTTTCTGCGATCCTCTTTCACCTTCAGTTGGATATATCTAGTGTTCTTCCACAGAATGTTGACTTTCTCCTTCAGGGGAAAGATTGGTCTCAGCACTTTCTTGGTTGGCATTTCTATCGATCTACTCCGTGGTCATTTCCCCTTGGGGATTTTACCGGGCTTTTATATCCCAGTCCTACTAATGTAGGATACACAGATAGTATCCCTTTGTTGGCTATTCCATTAAAGGTGATTGCTCCATTTGTAGGTACATTCCAATATATCGGGGCTTGGGTGTTTGGTTCAATTTTTCTTCAGGGTCTTGTAGGGTTCTTCCTGTTGTATCAAATGAAATTGTCTCGAGTGTATAGTTTAGTCGGCGCAGTCTTTTTGCAGTTGAGTCCTGTTCTTTTTGAGCGGTTTGATCATCCAGCGTTAACAGCTCATTGGATTATTTTGCTGGCATTTTGGGTATATCTGCAGAATAAGTATACAGTTAGAGGTATTCTTTTCAGTGGGTTTACTATGGTCTTGGTATCTTGGATTCATCCGTACTTAACCGTAATGGTGTTTCCTATTCTATGTGCATATGCTTTGAGAGCTCCTGGATGGAAAAGCAAAATTGCTCTTTGCATAATGCTTGTCGTACTGGTTGTAATTAGTTGGTACGCTATCGGGTATTTTACTCCTTATGCAACATCGAATATGCCAGGCCTTGGTCATTATACGGCCCATTGGTCAACGTTTTTCTATTCGCCAGAATCTAGATTGTTATACAGAGTTCCTCATCAAGCCGTGCAAGGGTTTGAAGGGTCCTCATTTATGGGGCTTGGAGCAGTTCTCGGAATAGTAGGGATACTGGTTGCTAATCTTGGTAAGGAAAGAGTCATCATATTGAGGAAACAGCTTAAAGATCACTGGATTTTACTCTTGTTCATTGGTCTTATGTCTCTCTTTGCCATGACGAGATATCCGGTGTTTGATTTCATCAAGACCTCTGAAATTCCGGGGGCACTCCTAGCTCATAAACTTTTTACTACCTTTCGAGCTACGGGGAGGTTCATATGGATTCTTCATTATGGAATACTGATTGCTTTTTTGATTACTCTTGGAAAAAGGGTGTCAAAGAAAGTGGGGGTAGGGATAGTAAGTGTGTTATGTGTGATTACGATCGTTGATGCACCCTCTATATTTGGAGCAAGGCATAATGATTTGAAACTTGAGCCGCAGGTAGGGTCTCAATATTATGAAAATATTCGGAGTGTTGTGTCCGATGGTCAGTACACTCATATGATTTTCTATCCTTCGGCACCGAATAAACGAACATTTTTTGAAGATGACGACTATGTCCCATTTGCCTATATAGCTGCAGAAAATGAAATGGGAATCAATATCGGGTACTTAGCTCGTGTGTATGATAAGATTTTTAAAGACTTTGATGCTGCTCTGACGAAACAAATCCGGGCAGGTGAATTGAATGATAATTATGTATACATTATCCCGAAGACTCACAAACAAGAAGTAGAAAAGTATTTAGAAAATTCTAGTGCAGGAAGAGAACTCCTACAACTAAATGATAACTTTTGGTATATACCGTAATCCGTTCTTTGAATTTATAAAATATAAAAAAAAACTCTCCGGACGAATGTGTGCGGAGAGATAGAGAAGGAATGGGGAGGGGCCACTGAAGTGGATGCGGCCCCTTGGTTTCCAAGTGAGGGGTTTAGATGTCGGTCGATGTGACCTCACTTGAAAACGCTTCAAGAGCGCAGGACTGTTGCAAAGCCCCCAACAACAGTCCTGGCTTGCAGGCTTAGGACGAGATTTACTCGCGGGTGCTGAAACGACATCTCGTCGGGCCTACAAACCTAAATGTTCAAATTTGTAGAATAACTATAGCATATCCTTTGGCTTCGTCAAGTGCCCAATTGACAAATCACGTAATTTGTCTATAATAAAGGCTAGTTTGTAATGATATATAATTTGGTATCGGTATGTTTGCAATTATTAAGACTGGTGGAAAACAGTATAAAGTCCAGAAAGGATCAGTATTGAAAGTAGAAAAGCTTGACGTTGAAGATGGAGCAGAGGTTACCTTTGACGAGGTATTGCTCGTAGCCGATGGAGATACTGTTTCTGTTGGGAAGCCAACCGTAGCCAAGGCATCTGTATCAGCCAAGGTTGTCCAAAACGGACGAGACAAGAAAGTGATTGTATTCAAGTACAAGAACAAGACTCGATACTCTGTAAAACGAGGACACCGACAGCATTTCACCAAGGTAGAAATTACCGATATCAAGGCCTAATCTGGTCGACATATTGTCCCCGAGGAGCTCCAAGGCTCCTCTTTTTTTGTGGTATACTAATCGTAGGAATACATGATATCTGACGTATGGATGACACTCGAGCAAAAATTGATCAGGTCTTGGAAGAAATTCGACCCATGTTAGAGCGAGATGGAGGCGGGGTTGAGGTTATTTCTTTTGAACATGGAGATCTTTCACTTCAATTATTGGGAGCCTGCTCTGGGTGTCCCATGTCTTCTATGACATTTGGAGTGATTGTTGAGAACAAGCTGCGAGAAGTGTGTGGTGACAATCTGAAGAATGTGTATTATAATTCAGATAACGAGGAGGAACAGAGGTTCCATCCGATGAGTAAATAGATAGAAAAACGCTATGGCAATCAAAACCCT
>CAJXTH010000014.1 GCA_913060955.1 uncultured bacterium
GGTCCGTGTGGTAGTTTTATTTACGATAACCACAATTCTCGGTATACTTGTAGATATTGGAGTAAGCTGGAAGTTGAAAAGTGTATCAATTCGCTTTGATTGATCTTTCATGAATAAAGATTTGCAAAAAACATATCAAAATCATTGGATACTCTTGGTAGGTGTTTCCCTCGTTGGACTTGTATTACTCCCTTTATTTCAGACTCAAATACTTACTGAAGTTGGTGGTTTGAGAACGATCTTTCTGAATGAAAGCCACTCACCGTATTTTTCTGCTCTCCAATCCCTTGGATTAGGAATTCTTGGAAATTCATCACTCTGGATTGTTCCTGTTGTATGCGCAGTGATGATAGTGTATGTAATCTATGGTCTGAGTCATGAACTTCTTCGAGCACTTGGAGTTCCGGAACTCCATCGTTACCTTATTCCTGTATGGGTAGTAGGAGTGGCTGCTGTTGCTCCCAGCATAACAGCACGGCTCCAAACAGAGTTAGTGGTTACTGTTCTTACCCTTGCGAGCATATATTGGATAGTTCGTATGTACAGAACTGGAGGATTCTCTGATGCCGTACTAGCTATTTCAGCTGTATCGTTTGCGATGATTATTCGTCCGGACTATGCCCTGAGTGTGATTGGGTTGCTAGTGGTAGTCTTGATTCAGAGCATTGTTATGCTACAAGCATCCCACTATTGGAAAAGAATCGGACTCATTATGAGTATTCCCTTTGTCATTCTCGGTTTATTTTATATAAGGCCACCTCAGATTCCCGGATCTATAACATATTATTCTCAGTCTGGGTATCCAGTTATTAATACCGAAAAGTATCAGCCAATAACTGATACTTTTACGGAACTAAATCAAGAACTTAATTCCGAGGTGAACAAGAATTATATATTTAGAGAGTATCACTCAGTTTTTTGGGAGCAGTATCCTTCCTTGATCCAGATACTTTCGAGTGAGGATTCTTTTCGTTCCATGTATAATCGAATGAATCAAAATCTGCCCATAAATATAATAGGATTTTTGATTCTTATTTTTGGTGCAAGTCTAATCTGGATAAGTCGACGATCTGGAATATGGTATCTGATTCTTGGTATTGGCGTTCCGTATGGGGTTGTGTGGGCAACGTTTACCTCTCATCCAGGATATCTCCAGATGCAATATATTCTTTTGATGGTTGTGACAATGACTTGCGTTGCGGTTGTTGTTCCTCTCTTAACCAAATTTCAGCGCCAAACTTTTATGGTCTTACTGGCGATTATTACTGTGTATTCGGCGATCAGTCCTGTATCTAATGAAAGGGGAGAGGTTACTAGCTCTGCCAAAGCTCGAGATAATCTCATGTCTTGGATACTTACAAATACTTCGGAGAATGATCGAATCTTTACTACATTACAACGAGAAGTATCATCCGCTACCGGACGGGAAACAGTATGGGATACACGAATCTGGTTGGTAGAAGGAATTCCAGAAACCATTCGCCTATGGGAGGGATTATATCACGCTGACTATGTAATTGTAGATCAAGACCATCTGAAGGCAATGGATAATACTTACGGTGATATGTCTCGAATCGTTAACTATAGTACTGTTGACTCATTGTTCCGACAGACCCGCGTGTTTGAAAAGGTGTATGAAGACCAAGAGAATGAAATAACAGTGTATAAATACCATAACGGAGCAGTACAATGAAACATATTCAGTCATTCCTGCAATGGGGAACACTTGCGTTACTCTGTTGTTACTCAATACTTGTCTTAGTACGGATTAATCTCGGGAGAGTGTTTCTTCCATTTCATGATGGATTTGTGTTGGTGTTAGCGATCTTAATAGGTGTTCTTTGGATTTGCTGGCCGTACAGTGGTCAGAGGAGACGGAAAGACTCTCCAACAGAGTTTTCTTTACTGGGATTACTCATTCTTCAAGGTCTCCTTCTTGTCCAAATAATTAATATTCCTTCTGAGATTATTTATCTCAGCATGATCTTGCTCGCTTTGTTGTTAATGAGTAGTGGTGTTTTGAGCCAGGAAAAAGAACTCCCATCAAATATATCGTCATATTTAGATCGAGTTCCTATATCAAGTGTTCCTACTCGTATGCTGTTGTTTGTTACAATTGCGGCTCTTACCTGGATCCCTTGGCTTATTCTTATGGTGGGAATATTTAGACTTCCAATCAATTGGGTTGTAGTTTGGGCTACTACTATTTGTAGCGTATCTCTTGGAATCTTCGTATATGGTTTTGTTTCCCCTCGTTCTCAAAGTCCACAAATAACATCTTTCTGGCAAGCTCTTCCTGTATGGCTTCGATACAGTGCTCATGGAGTAGCAATGCTTACGACAGTCCTTATAATTGGAGCATTCTTTTCCATTAACTACCCATTTTCGACTCCTTTGGCAAAATCATCTGAAATAACATTGCGATCAATGGGATGGCAAGAAGATGATCAGGGATTCTCATTCGATCACGAAACAGTTACGTCCCCAGATGCCGAGTTGGTATTTGATCTTATGCCTACAGAATCTGGAGAATTTCAAGTGGTTATAGATGGATATCTCAGTAACCTAGGCGGTCAGATAGAGCTAAGTGTAACATCTACTGATGGATCAGCTATGGATGAAGTTATGAAACCGCTTCAGTGTGAGTTATGGGTGGACGACATGGGACTTACAAATCATGTTATGGAAAACCGATGTCCACGAGTCTGGGTTCAAATGAAATCTCAGCCAATGGTGCTTGAAAAGGGGAGAGAATATACTCTCACATTGACTCCAGGAGATGAAATACGTACCGGATTTAATCAAGATCTTCAGATTTTACAGGGAGGATACATTCATATTCGTAAGCCAGAATTAGAAAAATTATAAATGGCAATGACCTGTATTATAGTAAATTTTTTTCGGTAAGCTAGATTTTTAACAAGTTTTCGGGCATAATAAATAGCAAAGATAGATCATACAAAAGTGAAACGAAACGAAAAGATTCTGCAGACGGTTCTGGCTATTGTTCAGGAGAAGAGTTTTAGCAATTTAGTGGTATTTCTTCTGGTTTTTCCAGTGTATTTGTACTTCGTAAAGACGGAAATCGTTGTATTGAGTGTTCCTGGATTATTGACTCTTGCTGGATTTGGGGCCTATTTGTGGGGTATTTATCGGCGTCAGTGGAGACAATATCAGGTGCCGGTTAATTTTATCTTGGCGGCGACATTTTTTATGCGGGTAATCGCGGGGAATACGATTCCAGCTTGGTTAGTTGTGGGGGTATTGGGAGTGTTGATGTTTTTGACGCAAGAAGTTATTTCGTACAACGAGTATCGATCATCTGAGTTAATGCGTCAGATTGTGCTTTCGAGTGTGATTTTCTCTACGTTTTTGATGTATTCGTATGTGTTTGGATCGATTTTTATTAATAACTTAGGGCCTATTTGGTTGGGGGTAGTGTGTTTTGCGGTTACGGTCAATGTAGCTTCGTTCATATTTTATATTTATCGTCTGCGTGGAGTGTGGGTGTTGTCACTTATGATTGGCTTGGTTGCCACGCAATTGTACATTGGTCTTCGGGTTATGCCATACGGGCATTTGACGCTTTCAGTGTTGTTGATGGTGTTTGTATTCTTTTCTATTATTATGTTCCGGGATGCCTGTCTAAGTCAGTTGTCTCGGCGACGGGTGCTTTCGCGAGTGATAAGCATGGTTGCCTTGATTGCGGTAATTGTTGTGACCGCTCATACAGCTGTGATACAATAGATGTATTAGATAATTCAATAGAAATACGAATATGACCGAAGAAAAGCTAGCTCAGTACAAGGAAGCTCTATTAGAAAAGAAAGCTCGAATTGAAGAGGAATTGTCTGCTATTGCCACCAAGGATAAAGATAGTGGTGAGTATGAGGCAAACTACGTAAATATCAGTGATGAGGAGGAAGATAATGCTCAGGAAATGGTAAATTACGAACGAGATATCCAGATTGAGGGAACTCTTGAGGATACTCTTGATAAAATTGACCGAGCCCTTGAGCGGATTGAGCAGGGAACCTACGGAAAAGATATCCACACTGGTGAGCCAATTGCAGAGGCTCGACTCGATATTTTGCCAGAGGCAGAGGAGTCAGTAAAATAACAACCGAAAAACTGGGATCAGGTCCCGGTTTTTTATATTGCAATTGGTACATTGGTGTGATATAACGGGCCTGGTCTTGCAAAGATGGAATGATGGAAATTGGGTTTGATTACCATGACAACCTGGACTCAATAGTGTATAATAGGAACGATACTGATTGTCTTTGCAAAACTAAATTATCCCTATATCTTCCGTATGAAGAATCTGAAAATATTTACGACTATCAAGCAAAAAATTGCGAAGCAAAAGATTTGGCAAAAGAAGTGGGTGAGAATCACTTTCTGGAGTCTTGTTGCTGCCTTTTGTGTTGGTGTTGCCTCACTGATTGGATTGTACTTTGCTGTTGCTCAGGAGTTGCCGAGTGTGGTGAACCTGGAGGACCGGCAAGTTGCTGAGTCTACCCAAATCTATGATCGAACGGGAGAGGTATTGCTGTATGAAATTTCCGGTGAGGAGAACCGGACAATTATTGGAGAGGATCAAATCCCGGACACAGTAAAGCAAGCCTTTATCTCTGTAGAGGATCAAGAATTTTATAATCACTGGGGAGTTCGACCAACGGCTATTGTTCGAGCGGCGTTTTCGAATGTCACCGGACGAGGAATTGGGGGAGGAGCTTCTACTATTACTCAGCAGTTCGTCAAAAACGCTATTCTTACCAATGAACGAACTATTATCCGAAAGTTGCGAGAAGCTATTTTGGCCGTACAGGTTGAGCAGCGGTATGACAAGGATGAGATTATTACGTTTTATTTGAACGAAATTCCATTTGGAGGGCAGATCTATGGAATTCAGTCTGCGTCTCAGACATTCTTTGGAGTAGATACCGAAGATCTTGAACCGTATCAGGCTGCTATGCTTGCAGCTATGATCCAACGGCCTACTTATTACTCTCCGTACGGATCAAACTTTGATGCCCTGAAGGCTCGACAAGAGTTGGTGCTTCGACTGATGCGAGATGAGGGATACCTTACTGATGAACAGTACGAGGAGGAAATTGCCAAGGAACTCAAAGTACAGCCATTTGCCCAGAACATTAAGGCACCTCATTTTGTATTCTACGTACGAGAACAACTTGCCGACGAATTTGGAGAAGAGGTATTGGAGCGAGGAGGTCTGCGGGTACAAACGACTCTTGATTGGGAACTGCAGCAGATTGCAGAGCGTGCTGTATCCGAAGAGCTTGCCAACGTTTCAGGGCGATACGATGCCCAGAATGCAGCCCTCGGGGCAATTGATCCAGAGAATGGAGATATCATTGCTATGGTGGGATCCAAAGATTACTTTGATACCGAAAATGATGGAAATGTAAATGTTCTTACCAGTCAACAGTCTCCTGGATCTTCGATTAAGCCGATTGTGTATGCCTCAGCTTTTGAAAAAGGATACAACCCCAATACCTATGTGTTTGACCTTCCTACCAATTTTGAGTTGAATCCGTCCAAACCAGCTTATGAGCCGAATAACTTTAACTTGCAATTTAACGGGCCGGTAACCTTCCGACGATCTTTGGCAACTTCCTTGAATATTCCTGCGGTAAAAGCCTTGTATCTAGCTGGGCTGGACGATACTAAAGAAATTGCATCCGAGATGGGAATCTCTGATTACCGAGATCCAGCCAACGCTGGACTTGCTATGGCACTGGGAGGAGTGGATCTGCAGTTGATTGAGCACTTTGGAGCCTATGCTGCCTTCCCAAATGATGGAGAAGTCAATCCACTGGCTTCTATTATGGAGGTTTCAGATGGACGAGGAAATATTCTATACAGCTGGAAGCAAAATGAAAAGCGCGTCCTCAAAGAGCAGACTGCTCGACAAATTACAGACGTGCTCTCAGACAATGGTGCTCGAGCTCCGGTATTTGGATTTACCAATGATTTAGCAATCCCTGGAGTCGATGTAGCCGCAAAGACTGGAACAAGTCAGGAATTCCGAGACGCCTTGACTGTTGGATATACCACAAATCTTGTTGCTGGTGTCTGGGTTGGAAAAAATGATAACTCGCCGATGCGAAACGGAGCTGATGGATCAGTTGTGGCGGCCCCTATTTGGAACCGATTTATGCGAGAAGCGATTGCAGTCCGGGAACCGGGAACATTTGCTGGTCCAGATCCAATTACAACCGACAAGCCAATGCTCAACGGATCGTTTGAGAATACCGAAGTGGTTCGGGTAAACCGAGAGACAGGAAAACTTGCTTCAGAAAATACTCCACCTGAGTTGATTGAAGAACGAGAATATAAAGAAGTTCATAGTATTTTGTACTATGTCAATCGGCAAGATCCTCTGGGAGCTATTCCAAGCAATCCTGCTGCAGATCCAATGTTTGATCGATGGGAAGGTTCGGTTCGATCGTGGGTAGAGGGAAAACCAGAGTACTCAGATACTCCACCAACAGAGGTAGATGATGTCTACACCGAAGACAATCGTCCGAGTGTTGAGATTACCTCACCGTCTGCAGAAGTCACCGGAAATGAGGTTACTGTTACGGTCAAAGCTACTGCTCCGAACAGTATTCGACAGGTAGATGTATTTCTGAATGACGAGGCAGTGTTCTCATCTGAATCAGGATCATTTAGTCGAAAGATTAGTGTATCGAAAGAAGGAGAAAATGTCCTTACTGTGCGTGCCTTTGATCAGTTCCTTCATAGAGGCGAAGCGTCGGTGACGTTTGATGTGACTCTCGATGAAACGTCACCTGATATTACGAGTTTCCAAGTAACTGGTACTCCGGTTGAGTATACTTTGTCCGCCAAGGTTACTGATAAGTCTGGCTCAGTCCAAACAGTTGAATTCTGGGATGCTGTTTCTGAAAAACGGCTCAAAAGTCTAAGTGCCCCTACTTCCGGAAAGGATACCTATGAGTTTGACTATTCACCAGGTTCTGTTGGAACATTTGAGTTCTATGTCCGAGCCATTGATGACTCCGGAAACGTTTCTACTAGCGATACCATAGAAAAACCGTAACGATGGTTGATACTCACACCCACTTACATGGAGACGAGTTCGGAGAGGATATCGCGCAGATTCTAACAGATATGCGCTCCAAATCTATTCGGGCAGTCACAATTGGAACAGGAATAGAGGAGTCTAAACAAGCTATTGCACTTGCGGAGCAAGAACCTTCTATTTGGGCCTCAGTAGGTGTTCATCCCCATGAGGCTCTGAAGGTTTCAGTGCCTGAAATCCAGGAAGAGTTTGTACAACTATCAAACCACCCTCGAGTTGTTGGAATTGGAGAGGGTGGATTTGATTTTTATTATAATAATCGAGAAGAGTCATACGAAGCTCAAGCAGCGCTATTCCGTATGCACATTGAAATCAGCAAACAGCTTTCCAAACCTCTCATCATTCATACCCGAGACTCGTTTGAGGAGACTATCGAGGTACTGTCAGAATACCAGGGTCTCACAATCATTCTGCATTGCTTTACGGGTGGGCCAGAATGGGTAGAGAAGTTTCAGGACTTGAATCATGATATTTACTTTTCGTTCTCTGGTATTGTAACGTTCAAAAATAACGTTGATCATATCAAAGACTCTGCTAAAATCATTCCAGACAGTAACATTCTTGCCGAAACTGACTCTCCGTATTTAGCACCAGTCCCACACCGAGGAAAGAAAAATCAGACACCCTATGTGTGGTATGTGATTGATATTTTAGCTCAGCTTCGAGGAGTGTCGTTTGATGAGATGGATGAGCAGCTCGATCGGAATGCCGAGAGAGTGTTTGGGATATCAAGAGAGCGATACCAGTAGGTGTCATCCTCAGCTTGACTGAGGATCTTGTGAATACGCCGTGAGATTCCCAATCACATCCCTTCGGGAGTTAAAAAGTTGGGAATGACAAAAAACACTTCATTTAGCACTCTTGACATTGAACTGCTAAAAACTTTATAATAGAGATGTAATTATAGAAATTAAATACGCTACATCTATGAGTAAAATCTTAGGAATTGACTTGGGAACAACCAATTCCGCGATGGCAGTCGTAGAAGGTGGGGATAAAAAGATTCTCGAAAACGCAGAAGGAAATCGAACCACACCATCTATCGTGGCTGAATCCAAAAATGGTGAGCGACTCGTAGGAGTTGTTGCCAAGCGGCAAGCAGTTGTAAACCCAACCAACACAATCTTCTCAGCAAAACGTCTGATTGGACGGAAGTTCTCTGATGAGATTGTACAAAAGGATAAAAATCTTCTTCCATACGAAATCCGAGAAGCCTCAAATGGAGGTGTGGATATCAAGATGGGGGACAAGTGGTATCAGCCAGCAGAGATTGGAGCTATGGTTCTCCAAAAGCTCAAAGCAGATGCCGAAGCAAAACTCGGAACACCGGTAACCGAAGCAGTTATTACGGTTCCTGCTTACTTTGATGATTCTCAGCGAAAAGCTACCAAAGATGCTGGTAAAATTGCTGGACTTGACGTAAAGCGAATCATCAACGAGCCAACAGCAGCAGCATTGGCCTACGGATTTGATAAGAAAAAAGACCAGCAGATCGCAGTCTACGACTTTGGAGGAGGAACCTTTGACGTTTCTATCTTGGAGGTCTCAGAAGACACTATCGAGGTGCTCTCAACCAATGGAGATACTCACCTTGGAGGAGATGACCTTGACCAGCGAATTATGGATCACTTGCTTTCTGAGTTTAAGAAAGATCAAGGAATCGACCTTTCTGGTGATACTCTTGCTATTCAACGACTCAAAGAGTCTGCAGAAAAGGCCAAAATTGAGCTTTCAAGTTCACAACAGACCGAAGTAAGTATTCCGTTCATCACCAGTGATGAGACCGGACCAAAGCACTTGAACGTGCAACTTACCCGAGCGAAATTGGAAGAATTGGTGCGAGATTTGATTGATCGAACCAAGGAGCCATGTGAAAAAGCTCTCTCTGATGCTGGACTTTCCAAATCAGATATTGATGAGGTGATTCTTGTAGGAGGACAGACCCGAATGCCTGCTATTCAAGCATTTGTACAGGATATTTTTGGAAAAGAGCCAAACAAGGAGATCAATCCAGACGAAGTAGTAGCTATCGGAGCAGGAATCCAAGGAGGAATTCTCCAGGGAGACGTGAAAGATGTTCTCTTGCTCGATGTTACGCCACTTTCTTTGGGAATCGAGACTATGGGAGGTATCGCCACCAAAATTATTGAGCGAAACACCACAGTTCCGGTATCGAAGTCTCAAGTATTCTCAACTGCTTCTGATAATCAACCACAGGTAGATATCAACGTTGTTCAAGGAGAACGAGAATTTGCCAAAGATAACAAGCAGCTTGGACGATTTATTCTGGATGGAATTCCACCAGCACCACGAGGAGTTCCTCAGATCGAGGTTACCTTTGATATCGATGCCAACGGTATCTTGAAAGTAACAGCCAAGGATAAGTCTTCTGGAAAAGAGCAGTCAATTCGAATTGAGGCTTCATCCGGACTTTCGGAAGAAGATATCGAAAAGATGCGACAGGATGCCGATGAACTTGCAGAAGAAGACAAGAAGCAAAAAGAACTGATCGAGATTCGAAACCAGGCCGACACACTTGTCTATGCAACTGAAAAAATGATCTCCGATAACAAGGACAAGATCAAGGATGAGGACAAGAAGTCTCTGGAAGAGAAGATGCAAGCAGTTAAGGACGTAAAAGACAAAGACGACAAAGCTGCAATTGAGTCTGCACTCAATGAGCTTTCAACCGTTTCTCAAAAAGTTGGAGCTGAGCTGTATCAAGCGGGAGACCAGGCAGGACATGATCACGGAGATCCACATTCTGGACATGACCACGGTCAGGCTCCAGAAGACAAAGAAGAAGCTGGATCAAATGCTGAAGAGCCACAGGCAAAAGACGCTGACTTCGAAGAAAAGAAGTAACGTCTGAAGTACTATCAATAAAAAGAAGGGTATATTGCCCTTCTTTTTATATTGGGGAAGAATCGATTTGAATTTGCAACTGTTTTGCGATAATATAGAGACATAGTATGAAATTATACGTATGAAAATTGCCGTAGTAGGGAAAGGAGGAAGCGGGAAGAGTAGTACATCTTGGCTTCTCACCAAATACTTTCAATCACAAAAACGAAACGTTCTCGCTATTGACGCTGATTTTAATATGGATTTGGGACATAATCTTGGCTGGAGCGAATCTATTGAGATTCCGTTTTTTAGTCATTCTGAGCCAGATTTTTATCAGTATCAAGGGCTAGATCAGTCTGTGTATTATGTGGACATGCCCACGCGGCAAGATATGAAGAAATTTTCGTATCGACCACATGATGCACTTACTCAAAAGTATATTCACCCTATTGAAGAGGGAATTGACTTGATAGTAGCAGGTCCCATTCATCAGGATCGGTTATATGGTCATCGATGTACGCATGCCTATATGTCTTCTCTCAAAATGTATTTACCTTTACTTACCAAAGCTTCTGAAGATGTAGTGGTGGTAGACTCTGTTGCAGGAACAGATATGGTTGCCTATGGAATGTATCTTGGTGTTGACGCTATGATTGTAGTGGTAGAAGAAACCCCGAATAGCATGGGTGTATACCGTCAGATCAAAGAAATTGCTGATGAATTTGAAAGGGTCTCCCACAGGAGATGGTAGAATAAGAGGGATAAAACCTCTTAGATATGCAGAAAAACAAGTATATAAAAAAC
>CAJXTH010000015.1 GCA_913060955.1 uncultured bacterium
ATCGTCTGGCATTGCCTGAGGGTCGTTGTTGAGTCGGATAATCTCCTTTACCACCAACAAAAGATCCTCTGGTCGCATGATTCGGTTCTGCTTGTCGTCAGACACCTCGATTCCCAATCGCTGATTCATCTTGTATCGTCCAACTTTTCCAACATCATATCGGGCAAAGTTAAAGAACATAGACTCAATCAACTGTCGAGCGTTGTCCTCGGTTGCAAGATCTCCCGGTCGAATTCGTCGATACACTTCAACAAATCCTGCTCCTTGAGTCTTTGCAGCATCCTTAGCAATGGTTTCTCGGATAAATTTCACATCTCCAGTATCAACATCAGAGAATGCTCGCTGCAGGTCAGCGTCTTTTCCCAGTCCAAAGGCTCGAAGCAAGGAGGTCAAAGCTACTTTTCGCTTTCGGTCAATCTTTACCCAGAGAACTCCGTTTCCATCGGTCTCAATTTCGATCCACGCTCCTCGGGTAGGAATAATTTTCGCCCCAAAGTATCGCTTGTCTCGAGAAATCTTTTCGGTGAAGAATACACCTGGTGATCGCAAAATCTGAGAAATAATTACTCGCTCACTTCCGTTTACGATAAATGTTCCTCGCTCGGTCATCATAGGGATATCTCCCATGAACACCTCGTGGTTTTGCTTTTTTCCGGTAGCATTGTTGATCAATCGAAGCTTCACGCGAAGTGGGGCCTCGAAGGTCAAGTTCTTAGCTCGCGCTTGAGCCTCAGAAAGTTTTGGCTCGTCGATTCGATACTCGACGTACTCTAGTTTGTACTCGGAACCAGTCCAATCTTTGATTGGGTAATGCTCCTCGAACAGATCTTTCAACCCTTCCTCCAAGAACCACTTGTACGAAGCCAACTGAGGTTCAATCAGGTTGGGAAGATTAAGATCGATTCGCTCTTTGAAGTAAACTCGCTCGTTTTGCATAGCGTATCGTTCCTGTTATCTTGTATGCAATGCCGATCGAAACATATAGACACAAAAATCCAAGGACCTACTCTAGGCCTTGGTTCACTTATACTCTCACTCGGAGACAAGAATTATTTTGCATCAAACACATTCCGATTAGCGGGGATCAATCATCACTCATTCGCTGTCTGTATTATACGCCTTTTTCCCGATATGTAAAGACGGTTACTGCAATAACCCAATTTGAAATCGATTGATCCAGATCATTACTCCAACCAATACCACAAGTATCCCCAGAAGAATTATGGTCTTGATCAGTTCTCTCTGCCATCCGTTCATATTGATTTAGATCGAGTTAATTATTGGTTCTGCTCTCACCACAAATCTTCGAGCACTTGTCCAGAGCGGCGTACACGTATACAGTGTCAAGACATGTTCTTCAGTATCTGCCTCGATTTCAACCTGATCTGCGGTTACTTCAAATACTTCAGTCACCTGATAACCATACTCTTCTCCACCCCATTCAAGGAAAATTTGATCACCGACAGCCACCTTTGGCAAATGATAAAAGGTATCTTGTCGCCCTAAATATAAAAATCTATGAGCAGTAATCACCATATTCCCTCCATGAAATGGATCTCCCGTTCGTTTTTTGTGCCAAATACCATCCCAGAGATCGTCTGAGTCAAAGCTCGAAGATCCAACAGACCGGTCAAGCTGAATCGACGGAATAGTAAGAGAAAACTCATCTACCTCTGGAGCAGTAACTGATTCCGAAGGAACCAACTCAGCATCGTCGTTCACTGAACCAGCAATCGGAAGCCGAGCAAATGAAGCTGTTAAATCCTCAGACCGAGACTGAACAACTACTGACTCATCCGAGGATCTTTGGCTCGTCAAAAAGCGCAACTCAGGCAAAACCGGAGCCACCAAAAGATACCCTCCTACACACAGAATCAGAATCATGAGGACTGTATTTACCCCGCGCAAAACCTTCTCAGCATTCATACTTCGTATCTATTTTGTTGATAACCGCATATTTTTTGCGGTTGCATCCTAATAGTTTATATTGTAACATATTAGTGGGGATTAGATAAAAAGCAATATAAGTAACAAAAACCGATGCAACTGAACACTTCGATTTTCAAAAAACCAGCAGCCGTGCTCTCTGTAGCAGGACTTCTGGCAGCAAGCGTACTCGTTGCACCTACAGCTGTACTTGCCGACGAGACCCAAACAATTGCCCAAAACGCACAAGACACACCTGCACTGAGCACATTGGTAACCGCACTTGATACCGCGGGATTAGTAGATACATTTGCCGATGAATCTGCTTCCTTCACCGTATTTGCACCAACCAATGATGCCTTTGCAGCCGCTACCACCGAACTCGGAATCACTACCGAAGAGCTTTTGGCCCTTCCCAATCTTTCTGAGATTCTTCAGTACCACGTGGTAAACGCAGAAGTATTCTCTTCTGACCTATCTGATGGACAGGAAGTTACTACGCTTACCGGAGGAACACTGACCGTAGACATCCAAGGATCTGATGTATTCATTGTTGATGAGCAAAATCGACGAGCCCAAGTAACTACCGCTGATGTTGACTCTTCCAACGGAGTTGTCCACATCATCGACAAAGTTGTACTTGAAGCAACCGATGAATCAGCTGAAACACTTGAAGACACTGGACTCAACCTAGCTGGATTCTACGTAATTGTCATTGGAGCCCTTGGAATTGCAACTATTGCATACACCCGACACGCTCGACAATCCTAGACAACCTATCCATCCCCACAAGAATCGGAGCCTCGAGCTCCTTTTCTTTTTGAATGTAATTCTTGATATACTGAATATAGGTATTTGAACTTTGAAAACAAAAAGGAGGTGAATTCCATGTCGATGACCGATACCTTTCCGTTTGCTTTAATCATCATTGTTTCGCTCTATCCAATAATTATATATGCAGTTCTGCTGTTTTTTGCTCGTCATAGCCGTGATTAACATCACCTCCCCAAAATCAATAATCCCCACCCTGTCATATTGACCCGGTGGGATTTTTGTTATATCAATAAAAAAGAATTGGATCTCATATTCATGATCACTATTCTGGCTTTATTGCTTGCTTTAGGAGCAACACTTCTGCCAAAGCCCAAAAGACGACAACCTCAACCCGAGGATATCTATGAAGACTAAAATCCCTCTGCCGATGCAAAGGGATTTTCTCTTTGAGCTTGAAAAATTTCTTTAAGAAATTCGAGCGTCAACAACTGACCAGTTTACCAGTGCAAGGTAGGTATCAAAATACTCTCCCTTAGTTGCCGGTCGGTAGTCTACCATGTAGGCATGCTCCCACATGTCGACCACAAAGACAATCTGAAGTCCTGCAAGTTGTCCGAACTCATGATCACCAACCCAAGCATTTCGGAACATTTGTGCCTTATCGTCGTAGTATGTCACTACCCAACCAATTCCTCGAGTAGATCCGATTCGTCGGAGATCATCAAGGTAAGCATCAAAGCTTCCGTACTGCTCAGTTACATATTTCACAAAGTTTGAATCCTCAGCAGGTGCCTGTGCTCCTCCTTCGAGTTGCTCAAAGTAATACTCGTGCATTCGCATTCCGTCAAACTCAAATCCAAGTCGTCGTTGGACTTCAGCCATTGCGTAGGCATCTCCCCCATCTTTCATAGCCTCTACTTTTTCAAGTAGTGCATTAGTATTCTTCACATATCCGGCATAAAGTCCGAGGTGGATTTGCACCTGCTCCTCAGAAAGTCCGGGAAGTTCTGGTAGATTAAATTGCTGTTCAGTATACATTATTCGTATCAATTAATTTCTTATTGCACTTTTATTGTACCAAAAAAGCCATTTTCCCAAAAGCCACCCAGCGAAAACTCCCAGAGCATTGATCCAAAGATCATCCACATCAAAGGTCCGATACGGATAGCCAAGCAGAAGTGACAACACAAACTGGGTAAGCTCAATCCCAACCCCAAACAATACTGCCGTAATCAGTCCAGATTGCCTCCGCCAGGCTGAAATAAGTCCGAGTGGTAGGAGCATCACAAAGTTTCCTCCCAGTTGAATCAAGGTCACTTGCCAGGGGTTTTGGAGAGCCTTTCCGAGGGTATAGCCAAGCTCAGTCTGAGCAAACGGCCGGGGATCCCCAGTTTCTAACTTTAATAGTTGCCCATTCAACGACTCTGGCATGAGCGTCAACCACAAAACAGCTCCAATGTAGAGCCAGAAAAGGATTTGAATATAGCGTTTAGACTTTTTCATTAGACTGGTTTTGCATTACCGGAGTATCCATGAGGCGAAGCCCTGGAACAAGCAGGAACCAAATTGCAATACAGAAATTCCCCAGAATAAACACCCAATAGGCCATATCAAAGGATCCGTATTCAATAATCAATCCAAAGATAATTCCTCCCAGAGGTCCCGCTCCAGCCGCCATTGCCTCCGAAGTTCCATTGACTCGCCCCAAGAGTTTATCAGGTGTTCGCTGGTAATACACCGTACTAATAATCGGCATAATTGGCCCCACCGAAAGCCCCAGAAATCCAGCAAAAATCCAGACCAACCACGAGTCCGACATCACAAAGGCTGGAATCATATAAAACGGAACCGACAACCAGTTAATCCAGTTGATAGTCTGAAACTTAGAAAGTTTACCTGCAATCAATCCATATCCAGCAGCACCGAGCAAGGCAAATCCACCATAGACAGAGTTAAAGGTTCCCAGCTCAACCGCTCCTGCCTCTCCTCCAAAGTAGACCGGTAAGAGCACCGCCCAAAATGGCATCAAGAAAAAGAGTACCGCCGTACTAAACAAGGTAAATGGCCGAAGCAAATTGTCGTTCCAAATCACCTGAAATCCTTCTATAAAATCTTCCGCCGGGTGCGTATCTCCCTTGTACTCACTGGGAACCCGAGGAATTACAAGCAGCGGAATCAAGGCAAGACCAAACAGTCCAGCCGTAATTAAGAGCGTCCACACTCCTCCCAAGAGTCCTATCAGGACACCTCCCAGGATTGGACCTACTATTTCAGATATTCCTTCAATAGTTTGCGAAATACTGGTAGCCTGCTCCATTGAAAACTTTGTTTTTCGGGCAATATGTGGAAACAAGGTATACCGAGCAGTAGCTCCAGCTCCATCCAAAATAGATCCCGCAGCAACTGCTATTAAAAATAACCACATTGGAAGCCCCAATGATACAATCCCAGCAAGCATTCCAACGGAAACAAGGCTCGCAATATCAGCAATAACCGCAATCTCTTTTGCTCCACGACGATCAATAACCACACCCCCAATCAAGGATCCAATTACGGCCGTTCCTCCGTTTACAAAAGCAACAATACCAGCCCAAGCTGGACTTCCTGTAAGTGATAGTGTCAAAATTGGGAGCGCCAAAAACAACACCAAGTTCGCAATCCGCGAAAGGGTGTTGGTAACAATAATCAGTGCAAAATTTCTACTCGTCGGATTCATGTTGCTGCATAGCAATTTCATAGGCCATAATCGCCGTTGCAGTCGCTACATTCAAAGACTGAGTTTCTCCGTACATCGGAATATATCCAAGCATGTCACACACTCCTTTGACTCCTGGTCGCAGTCCTTTTCCTTCGCTTCCCATTACCAGAACCGTTGGCATGTCTCGGTAATTCAGCTGAGAGAATACCGGGGTATCTTCTTCTAGAGCACTTCCCAGCACCCAGAACCCGATTTCTTTTAACTTCTCCAAAGACTGCGAAAGATTGGTCACCTGAATCAAGGGAATAATTCGATCAGCTCCAGAGGCTGCCTTGGAGGCAACTGGAGATACTACTCCACTTCGGTGCTTTGGTAACATAACTCCCAGAGCTCCCATAGACTCAGCAACTCGAATAATCGCCCCAATATTGTGAGGGTCAGTCACCTCATCCAGAGCAACTACTAATCCTTTTTGAGACTCTTGAACCGAGTCCGCAATATCTTCAATCCAATCATCCAAATCAAGCAACGGAACGGGAGATACCAAAGCAATCACGTTTTGGTGGACCAGCTCAGCTTTGTGTCGAACATCAACATCCACCAAAGCTGTGAGTTTAGCATCTGGTACTGGCTGCAAGGTAACATTGTTCTCTCGAGCCAACTTATAGATCAACGAAATTCGCTTATCTCCCGAAGTTTCTTTTCCAACATAAATCTTTTGGACCCGTTTTGGCTCCCGTCGAAGCACTTCTGTAACGGCATTTTTCCCGTATACGTACTGACTTTCATCCCGATTATCCAGCACAACCTCATCTTTAATCATTCGCCGAGGATCGCGTCGGTGCTTTTTGGTCGGCATAGCTGACTTTGGCATTGGCCGCCGCTTCTTTGATCCCCCCTTTCGTGGAGACTTCTTACTCTTTGCTCGTGGCATAAACATGCATTAAATTCTTCGTCACTCTACCACAGATAGAGATTTTTGTCACTACTTCCTGTCAATTTTCATTATTTAAATGGTGTCATTCCGGCCTCCGAGCCGGAATCTCGTTAATTTACCATAAGGTATAAATTATTGTGTAGCGGCGACCTCCGTGTCGCCATACCAAGATTCCGGATCACATCCCTTCGGTCGTTAAACCTTCAGAATGACAGTAGAGTTGTAGAGTCGGCCCACCGCCGACAAAAGCTCTTATCGATACAGCTGCTCCAAACTCTCCAAACATCCCACATACGACAAATCCACCGAACTTACCGAAAACGACATGTCATACCGACCATCCGCATCCCGAGTCGCATTGGCGAACTTTTCAATATCTCCGGGAACAGCAGAAACATACACTGCAGCTTCATCACTCAACATCTGCCGCAAGACAAACACATTCACAATTCGCGGTTCCTCACACCGCCCCACAAAATCCACATTTCGAAGCATCCCCGGAAATGTCAGAATCAAAGCAACCAAGCACACTCCTACATACTGTTTCCAATACGCTCGCTCAGATGACATAATCAAAACCAACACCACTGCAAACACTCCCAACTGAAACACCGGAGTCGCCACAAATGACCACCAATTCCCCAAAAACACCCCATTTGGAATCAACAGATACACATGCACGAGATGAAGCAACACCACACCCAGTGAAGCAATAACAATTCCAATCCAGTATTTCGTATTCATATTATTTCAGAATAGCAATAGTAAAATCTTTTTCCTGGAAAGCTGTCTGCTGGCGAATCTGCTCATCGGAAAACTCCATACCTTCCGGAACCACAATCAACTTATCATCATCCTCTTCTGCCCGACGAATCACCGCAATACACACTCCTTCGAACGACTCAACAGGTTCAGACACTCCCAGAACATACGCATCCAACTCTTCTCCATCACCAGAAATAATCCCCGAGATGTACCCATAATTGACCAAATACTCAAAATTCCACTTCGGATGAAGCGATCCAAGCGGTCGATCAATTGTTACTACTAACCGCTGTCCAATATATTGTTCTGTGTTCATGAACATTTCATTACTTGATCGTATTATACCACGCGATATCGATTCATTCTGAACT
The DNA here is from genome assembly GCA_913060955.1 of uncultured bacterium. Lineage (GTDB taxonomy): Bacteria > Patescibacteriota > Minisyncoccia > SW-4-49-11 > SW-4-49-11 > CAJXTH01. The sequence goes on from CAJXTH010000015.1 coordinate 7,472, forward strand.
TTCACCAACCAAAGTGACAATTCAACACCGAAAGTTCACCTTCAAAGTCATTCTGAACTTTTTAACTCCCGAAGGGATGTGATTCAGAATCTCCCCGACCATCAATCCTTATTTGACACCTAAATTTTAAAAATGCTATAATACCATCTCGACCAAAACACATCCAGCAAGCATTTATATACAATTTATTATTTTTCTAACCATATACCATTATGGATATATTTCTGATTCGTCACGGGGAAAGCACCTCTGACGTCAAGCAAAAATACGACGGTGATTATGATGATCATCTCACCGAGTCAGGTCGAACAGACGCTGAACTGGTAGGACAAGCACTCAAAGATCAGTCAATAGACCACATCTTTGCCAGTCCCAAAATCCGAGCTCAGGAAACCGCAGAGATCATGACTCCCTACCTGGGAGTAGAAACCACGACTCTTCCCGACCTGGCAGAACAAGACATTTACGCAGCCTTCCTCGAACTCGGAAAAGATCAACCCGAAGAAGAATACCGCAAACTCGGTGAAGTTCTGGCTGATCGCGAAAACACTTACAATGGATCCGAAGCCTACCAAGACTTCCGCACCCGATGCCTTCGCGCATTTGAAACCATTTCAACCTCTGACTACCAACGAGTGGCGGTCATCACCCACGGAGGCCCCATCCGATGCTTCTTCCGAGAACACATCGGAACCGAACTCGCCTCCATCGGAAACGGTGCAATCATCCACCTTTCCTACCAAGACGGACACTATGCAATCCAAAACATGCATAAAGCAACGCTCCAGGACTAACCTGGAGCGTTTTCGCGAAGTATATATTTAAATATATACTTCTTTTTTGAGAAAATATTGAATTCAAAACATCCCGTAGGATATTCAACAGCTAAGAGTATGAGAGATGTGGCAAACGAGCCAAATATAATGATGTTAAGATAATTCTCGATAAACCCAGGACGAAACTTTTTCCAAATAAATACTAAAATGAGAAATACCCCTACTCCAATCCCAAGCAACCACCCAAGAATTATTCTCTCCCAAAAGTCGGAGTCGAGGGAATAATATTTATTCACCAAAATCTTTTGAAGAAATATCAAAGAACCGTTCAAAGAATCGAGTAAGTTTTTGATAAATTGTCTCCCGTTTTTTAGTATACGCTCCGTCGGGAGAGAAGAGCGATGGTTTGTTTTTCATAATCTTCGTAATCCCAGTACCTGTTCCCGTGACCACTCCATCCCGAAAGGCGTTTTTGACAAAGTTATACGTAGCCTCCCTATCCAGTCCTTCTGACTCAATAATATTATCAAGCTCCTCTAGCTTCTTTTGCTCAACAAATTCGTGCCAATCATCATCTACATCTGACTGAATTTCAAGCGATGAGATAAACTGATCGATCAAATCCTTCTTGTTTCGTAGCTCTACGCTCGACTCAACCGCCTTTTGGATATCCACCAAGATCTCTTTATCCTGCTGATTACTTGCATAATATTTTTTAATCAGCTCAAGAATATAATCAATATTAATCTCAACCTGCTTGATAAGCTCCATCTCAAAAACCAAATCATCATTGATCACTTCTTTCTCGCTGGATTCAGTACGTCGGAATTGATTATACAAATCAATATACATGCTATGGTAATCCTGCACATCACGATCAGTAAGCAAATCCCGCTCACCGAACTCATCAAAAGTAGTCAGGATATTCCTCATACGCAGAATATGGCCGTATAGTCGCACAAATTCTTTTTGATTTTGCTCACCGACAATCTGCTCGCCCACAGGAAAATTTTCTTGAAGCTCTTGCACCCAGCTCGCATACCCACGTACTTCTTTATAGTTATCCTTGTATCCAAGGAAGTACTCATCAAACGTTTTGAGAAGCACCACCCCACTCGCCTCTTTGTTCCCAAACAAGGCAATAGACTCATTGGTAGCGTTTTCTAGATTTCGGAAGCATGCGATATTCCCAAAGGTCTTCACACTGTTGAGAATTCGATTCGTTCGAGAGTAGGCCTGCAAGAGTCCATGAAGACGGAGATTCTTATCTACCCACAGCGTATTCAACGTCGTCGCATCAAACCCCGTCAAAAACATATTGACCACAATCAGCACATCAATCTCCCGCTTCTTCATCCGCTCACTGACATCCTTGTAATAATTTTGGAATTTATCAGAGGAAGTATCGTACGAAGTATCAAACATTCGATTGTAATCTTTGATAGCACTCTCCAAAAAATCTCGAGAACTTGCATCAAGACCACTCGTATCCTCAGAGTTCTCGTCGATCGTCCCATCTGGCTCTTCTTCATTGGGAGCATAGCTAAAGATTGTTGCGACTTTGAGCTTTTGATCACTCGGCACATCCTGCATCTGTCGTTGGAATTCCGTGTAGTATCTCTTAGCAAAATCAATCGAAGATACCGCAAAGATCGAATTAAACCCCGCCAATCGTCGGTCTTTCACCTTATAAAAGCTATTTCGCTTCGTCTTTTGATCAAAGTGCTCTCGAATATACTGGACAATATTAGCAATTCTCACCGGATCTTCCAAAGCTTTCTTCCGGTCAATGTCACTTACCTCCTTATTATCGATATCCTCCGCCTCACGCATAGTCGAGACATAATCCACTTTGAATGGTAAAACATTCTTATCATTGATCGCATCGACGATTGTATAGGTGTGAAGTTTATCTCCAAACGCCTGCTGGGTTGTCTTGAGATCCATCTGTCCACCACTGGCAGCATTCTTAGCAAAAATCGGCGTCCCCGTAAACCCAAACAAATGATACTTTTTGAACTTCTTGGTAATCGCCTTGTGCATCTCACCAAACTGAGATCGGTGACATTCATCAAAAATCAACACCACATGCTCATTAAAAATTGCGTGATCTTGGTGTTTCTTAATAAATTTATCCAGCTTTTGGATGGTTGTCACCACAATCGGCTGATTCGTAGTTTTTCCGTCCTTGAGTACAACTCCGTTTGGTGTACTCAACTGTTCAGACAGAATCTTCGTACTTGTATTACTATTAGCCGCACCTTTCGCAAACTTATCGTACTCCTTCATCGTCTGGTAATCCAAATCCTTTCGATCCACCACAAAAAGCACCTTTTGAATATGAGGGAGTTTACTAACCAATTGAGCCGTCTTGAAACTCGTCAACGTCTTACCCGATCCTGTCGTATGCCAGATGAACCCACCACCTTCAAGCGTCTCATACTTTTTGTAGTTTGTAGCCGTCTCGATCTTAGAAAGAATCCTCTCAGT
>CAJXTH010000016.1 GCA_913060955.1 uncultured bacterium
AGTGTCGGTGTATTGACCTACAAATCCGAGTGGAGTAGGAAAATAGGTTTTCGATTGTGAAATAATTTCGGAAGTGTTCCCGGTTTCAACAGCAGCTCTCACAGATTTAAATCTAGTTTGAAGGTGCTCAAGACTTGGATGCGATTCCGGAATAACTGTTGTGATCCAGTTGGAAAATTCCGACTCAGACATTCCGGCATGCCGGAGGACATTTACCAATCCAAAGATAATATCTAGACCCTCATCGGCAATTTCTTGGTGAGATTCCTGGTTTTGGATAGCAGCAGAGAGTTCATGTACCTCTTCTGCCAACCGCTCAAAAGCAAGATCAAGACTTGCAAAATCAAAACCGACCTTGGCGGATTCAGCTTGTGCCCGATACATTGTGACGAGAGGAGTAGGAGTAATTTTGAGTTCTTGGAAAAGTCGCTGGCTGAAAAATTCCATATTCGTCAGGTTATTTCTTTTAGGATATCATAAGAGTAAGATAACAGAGGCACTATGAATATTGTCATGCAAGATGTATTTGATCATTATGGAGTTCAGTATCTGTGTGACTACATCGATACCCAGGAATTTGATCAATTTACTCCGGTTCGTCAATCTCAGGCGGTCTGTCAGACTGAGGATGGAGAGTTTGTATATATTGAAAACCGGAATGGAAGCTTTGGGTTACCGGGTGGGACTGTTGAAGAGGGAGAGTCTTTGGAAGAAACTCTCGAACGAGAACTCATGGAAGAGGCCTCGGTGAAGGTCCTCAAGGCCTGGCCGCTCTTAGTGGTAAGGATTGTAAATCCAAAGACCATGGAGATCTATTACCAGGCCCGGTATGGAACAATTGTTGAATGTCTGGATCAACCGATTACAGATCCTGATCAACATGTAATTGCCCGACACCTTGGTACGGAACAGGATGTTATCTCTCGACTCGGTTGGGGCCCCAAACTGGATCTGTACTTCCGTAAGTTCCATGAAACGAAAAAGTAACCGACTAACCAAAGAGCTATACCAAGGAGGGTATTGGTATTTTGTGACGGTGTGTAGTTATAAAAGAAGGGAATTGTTTCAAATGGCAAATGCGGATGGTTGGTGTGGCGACACGGAGGTCGCCGCTACGGAAATAACCAACCTATTGATCAAAGTGTTTGAAGATAGCGTAACAATATATCCGTCATTACATATAGATCATTGGGTAATTATGCCCAACCATTTTCATATGATCATTTGTTTTCAAGAAGGATCTACAACATTAGGATCAATCATGAAAACAATAAAAGGAGTCAGTCAACAAAAGATCGTAGCGGCGACCTCCGTGTCGCCAGACATACAAAAGTGGATCAAAAACCAAAAAGGAAATCCATATAAAATCTGGCAGAAATCCTACCATGATCGGATCATCCGGAACGATCAGGAATTAACAATCTTACAACACTATATCCGAGATAACCCAATCCTGTGGGAACAGGATTCGTTGCATCCAAAGAATAGAAACTAATCTTTGAGGAGGTTTTGGATTAATTCTATCCACTGTGGGATAATCTGCTCGATTTCATATTGGGCTACTCGGTCGCGACTGGTGGATTCGTAGCTTGATCGGAGACTATCGGTCTCAAACATGATCTGGATTGCTTTGAGCATTTCCTGTTGTTCGGGATCCAGTGTGGTTGGATCATCTTGTTCGTATTGTGGATCAGGTACCGGAATCAAAATTCCATGACTTCCCAGCTCGACTTTGGAGGTCTTTTTGGAGAGTGAGGTTTTGGGAGCCAGGAGTTCTCGCGGACCTGAGTCAGAGTCGGTGGCAATCACGGGAGTTCCACAAATCAGGCTTTCGATAATCACGTTTGGAAGGCCTTCGTAGTGGGAGGGGAGTAAGAATACATCGGCTTTTGCAAGGAATTGGAATGGATTTTGGACAAAACCAAGAAAATACACGTCTGCATCTTGGCGCAGGGATTCTCCAGACCAGACATCATAGACATTGAGATCAAGACTTCGGGCAAGTTCTAGATGATGATCTCGCAATGGTCCGTCACCAAGAATTACATATTTGGCGTACGGATGAGTCTTTTTGAACTCGTTAAAGGCTTTGAGGGCATGCCAAATTCCTTTTTGGCGGGAAAGTCGAGCAATAGAGATGAGGATTTCCCCAGAAAAGATATCAGCATATTCTTCGAGCGGTTGCCCGGCAAGCCGTTGGATCTCGGAAATAAAGAATGGATTATTGATTACCTGAATCTTATGTTTCGGAAGCCCGAGCTTGATCAGGTTTTGGGCAATCCCCTCGGATACCGGAGTGATTCGATCTGAAAATCGTTCCAAGAGTTTTACCAGGGACATATAGATATAGCTCCGGGCGGTGATACCTTCCTGGAAGTAGTTGGCCTCCAAGTGGCTATGAATCACGGAAATCGTTTTATGATGAGCCAGAGGTTTTGCCAGAATATTGACAAAGTCTGCTCGTTCCAAGTGACTAATACAGAGCTGAATATCTTCTGCCTCCAGAAAACGAGCAAGTCGGAACGGGAGGGTAGGGAGGGCTATGAGCTTGGCTAATTTGGAATCTGTTCCCAAACTGTCGGTCAAGATTGTCACATCTAAATCTTCGGGGATTTGGTAGCTATCCTGGTGTTCCAGGGCAATAACTTTAACCTCGAGCCCGGCATCCTGAAAAGCTCGAGCATGCGTAAGAGCAACTTTTTGAGCTCCACCACCTTCAAAATTGGTGATAAGAATAGCAATTTTCTGGTTCATATTGGTTTGTTGATTATGCTTATTATATCACAAAAAGATGAACTTTACGGTGTTATTCGCTATTGACAAATCTTGATTTAGCGGTATGATAGGAACGCTTCGTGACTTATATCCGGTGTTTTCCGGAAGGAGAAATCTTTATGAAGCGTCGTACATTTTTACAGATTGCTGGACTTGGTACTGCTGCAACTTTTGCTCCTGGAATAGTTAAGTCTGCCTTTGCTCAAACCGATGCTCAAACCGAGACTGTCACGTTACCAGTGCCTAATGGAGTGCCGAATGGTTGGTTCTTCCTGTTATTTGGACAAGGAGAGGGTTCTGCCTATCGTGTTCAGAATGGGACGGTGACTCTTCCTTGGAATCGAGGGAGTCAGGCAACGTTTGGGAACTTTGCAAATGCAGGGTCTATTCGCTCTGCAACCCAGTGGTTCAAGGTAGAAAATCTAACCGGCTTACCTTCGGGTGGTTGGACAGCTACCATTGAACAAGGTCGTCTCGTCTATGGTTCTCAATTAGCGTTTGATTCTGTTGAGAACTTTGTTGATGGCAGAACGTTTGCATTAGTTGGGCCGGTTGAAGACAATCAAGCTCTCTCTTCGTTCCGAGTCTGGTATGAGGGAGGGTATGCTTACCTCTGGTTACCGAGTGAACTGAATTCAGTAAGTTTTTCAGGTGCAAACGGTTCTCGCCCTACTACTGGTCTACCAACTTCAGGTCCCCGTGGCTTGGTAAATGTTGGTCAGTTACTTCAGCAGACTGTTCCTGTGGGTGTAAAAGCTCAGGGGAGTACAGCCGTTGTAGTTTCAGCTCAAAGTATGGGAGGAAACACCTGGAGATTCGCTGTACCTCAGGGACAGTACTTTCAGTGGGCGTATCAGTCTCGTCAAGGGACCCAGCTTATCGCTTGGTCAACCGTCGGTGCGGCTGACATCGAACCTGGCAGCAGAGTAACTGTTTATGATGGCAACGCTCCGCGACCGGTAGGTCCGTTTGCCTATCTGGCTCAGTAGTCTGTGTTTCCAAATTGAATAGAACAAGACCCTCTTGCGAATTTCGTCGGAGGGTTTTTGCTTTGTTTGTGTCTATTGACAAAATGTATATTTTGTGTATAATGGTCACAGTTCCTTAATTGGAGCTTTTGAACATTGTACAAATCTCTCTACAAGGAGAATGGATTATGAAAACTGTTTGGACTCGTTTGCCTAAATCTGTCCGCCAGACTCTACAAGTTTCTGGTGGTGGGGTGGTTGCATTGTGTTTGACTGTTGGATCTGCTGTAGCAGCGACTCCCCCTGGAGAAGCTCCAGAAGGTTGCGATTGGATCTCGTCTGGAAATCAGCTTGGCCTTATTGCAGAGGGTGCTGATCCTGGAGTTGCCGTTGAGGGGTATGGGGCGTGGTCTGATGCTGATGGTGGTCATCACCAAAATATGCCTCGACTCCTCCAGGAGTGGATTACCAATGCTGAACAAGGAACTTGTATGGCTACTGGGACACCATCTACTTCAAACCTTCAACCTGAATCCCGTCAGACGACAGTTTCGTCACAGTCTGGTATGACTCTCCAACAGCGATATGACGCTGCAATTCAGCTTGGTGATCTGACTGGCCCTAACAAGCCTGACCTATTGGTTGTTCAGACCCAATCTGGAATCCAACACTTCCTGATTCGATCTGGGAGTAATCATGGAGCGGAAGTCTCAGCTTATTTCGATGGAGCTGTAGTTGTCGACTATCAAGTCGTTCCAATTCAAGAAAACTCTCTCGTTGGATTTGTTGCTCAGATGCGGCTTCAGTATCACTAGAAGAGTGAACACTCTCTTTTCCAGAAGAATCAAACAAAGCCTCGATACTCATTTGTGTCGGGGTTTTTCATTTGCCGAGATACAGGGATTGGACAGCCCTGGTGGATAGGGTGTATAATGGTACGAGTAGGAATACTCGAATAGAAGCTAAATGAAAGCATATGAAAAAGATTCTTTCTATGGTATTTGTAGCAGCTTTTGCCGCTGTTACCTTGGCTCCATCAGTTTCTGAGGCAACTTGGGGGCATTATGGATGGTGGAACTACCAGTCATATGACAAGGTTGTTGTAGACGGAGAATACTGGCAAAAAGTAAAATCTGGTACAGATGTCTGTGCGGTGGTGCGAGAGCACTACGACGTATGTCGATACGTGAAGTACAGTGATCATGAGAAGACTCACTATGTTGAGACAGAGGAAACTCATCCACAACAGGATCGATTGATCGTAAAGAACGTAAATGACGAGGTCATTGATGATTTCATGGTTCCAGCTGGAACTGATCACCGAACTGCTGTTGCTACCCGACGGGGAGTAGACATCTCTGAGGTAGAGTGGCTTTCTGGAGATACTCAGCCAAATGAGTCTCTTGGATATGGATATGAAGCAATTTTGTTGATTCGACACTAATTCCAGAATTATTCAGATTGGAAACGAGGTTTTGGGGATATCCCAGCCTCGTTTTTGTGTGGTATAATGGCTATGAGAAATAGTAAAAAATAGTCTCAAAACAAGTGTCAGGATTCTTTGACTGGCAGCTTGATTCGAGGTATAATATTGCGTTACGCACCTAATTTGCTCCTCATTCATGAATATCGCTTTTGTAGGACAAAAAGGAATTCCGGCCCATGGGGGAGGGGTTGAGAATTATGTAGATAATATTGCGACTCGACTGGCTCGTCGGGGACATGATGTTTGGGCCTATACGAGGGATAACTATGCTCCAGCCCAGGAAGATTACAAGGGAGTTCGGACGATTGCTACGCCAGGACTGCATGGGAAAAATGTTGATGCAATCACGCACTCTTTTACAGCTATTTTGCATGCGTTTACCCTTCCGAAGTTGGATGTTATTCATATCAATTCGGTTGGACCAGCCTTGCTGACTCCAATTGCAAAGTTGGGATTTTTTGTCAAAGGATTGGTTACGGGACATCAGACAAAAGTTGTATTTACCTTTCATAGTGCGGATTGGCATCATGGGAAGTGGAGTCCATTTGCCAAGACCATGCTTCGATTGGGAGCTCGGATGGGGTGTGTATTTGCTGATGAAGTGGTGACGGTATCCAAGTCCTTGCGGAATGTTGCCTTGAAAGAGTTTGGGTGTGAGGCGACCTATATTCCCAATGGAACCAATATCTATCGGGTTACTTCTGACAAAGAGCTTGCCAAGTTTGGACTGGAGCGACGGGGATATATTGTATTTATTGCTCGATTGGTGAAGCATAAGAATGCCCATGTCTTGGTGAAGGCGTTTCGGCATATGAAAAAGCGATACGGAAAGAAGCTTGTTATTGTAGGAGGATCTGCCAATACCGATGATTATGTTGCCTATCTAAAAGACCTCGTGGCAGGAGATCCCGATATTATGATGCTTGGTCATCAGTCCGGGCGAACCTTGAAGCAGTTATTTGCCAATGCGGCCTGTTATGTATTGCCATCTTCTTCTGAAGGGCTTTCTATCTCTCTTCTGGAGGCGGGAAGTTATGGCTTGCCGATTGTGATTTCGAGCATTCGAGAGAATCGGGAGGTGGTAGAGGATAATGGATATGTCGCTCGGACGAATAGTTATAAAGATTTGGCGGCTAAACTCGAGGATGTCTTTTCGGATTATCGGACTGCTCTTGAAAAGGCGGAAGCACTTCAGGATGAAGTGAAGTTTCATTATTCCTGGAAGAATATTGTGCGAGCCTTTGAAAAGGTCTATGAGCGCGATTCGTTTGAGCATCGAGGTGAGCCGGTTCGAGTAACAACTCAATTTGTCTACGAATAATGTCAGTATTACGCGCCATACAAACTCGCTGGAAGTGGATTGTTGGAGGACTTGCTGGTCTTGTAATGGTTGTTGCGATTGCCTTGGTGGTAACCGGACTTTTGCTTTGGAATAGGTATCGAACGGAGATTGCTCTTGTTCGAGGGGCTCTTACTGAGGAAAAGTCGAGTTATCTGGTGCTGTTTCAAAATTCGATGGAGCTTCGAGCGACGGGAGGATTTATTGGAAATTTTGCTGAGGTAAATGTGGAAAATGGGAGGCTTCGGAATTATATTTTGTATAACACCAATAACTTTGATTTTGGAAAACCGGGTATTCCTGCTCCAGAACCATTTACGGAGGTTCTAGCTTTTGAGGAAATTCAGTTACGGGATGCCAACTGGTCTCCGGATTTCCCGACAACTGCTCAAACGGCAATGGATTTGTATGCACTGGAGGGAGGGCAAGAAGATATTGAGGGTGTGATTGCTATTAATACTGAAATTTTGCCGGTTCTTATGGAGTATACAGGGCCGATTTATTTGGAGACCTTAGACAAGACGGTGACTTCTGAGGATGTGTTGCTCGAAATTCAATACGATACCAATTACGGATTTTTGGACCGTGGAGTTGCTCGGTCTGATCGAAAGCAATCAGTAAGTGAGCTTGCAGAAGAGATTGAAGCTCGGATTTGGTCACTGGGGTTGCGAACCCAATTTCGACTGGCGCAAGATTTGTTAAACCTGGTTGATGAAAATCATGTCATGGCCTATTTTGAGGATCCTACCTTGCAAGGGTATGTCAAAGATTTGGGTATGGATGGAGCTTTGGAGCAAGTTGAGGGTGACTACTTTATGCTCGTGGATGCGAATCTCGGGTCTCTTAAGACCGATCTCTTTATGGACCGAGATATTACGATTGCGGTAGAACCCTGTGAAAATGGCACAAAGTTATGTCACTCAGCTTTCATTCGGTACCAAAATACTGCCCTGCAGGCAAGTCCGTTGAATAATGATTATCGATCGTATACTCGAGTGATTTTGCCCGAAGAAGGATTTGTTACGCGGGTAACCAATGCAGAGCGCAACGGTCGGGTGGATTATGAGGTCAAGTACGGGAAAAAGATTGCAGGATTTTTGATTAATATTCCATTCAATTCGGAGAAAACAATTCGGGTGGATTATACAACTCCGGTCTATGATCCATACTCCCTGTACGTACAAAAACAGTCTGGGGTTGATGTGATGGGATTGGAATTTAAGTATGAGGATATTGTTGTTTCGAAAAAAATTCGAGAGGATTTGGTGGTTGAGTAATGTTGTCATCCTCAGCTTGACTGAGGATCTTGTTGAGTAACCTCAAGATCTCCAATAGTCAGTACCCCTCCTGGGAACCCAAACGTTTCCAAACCTTTGATATAGAGAGTTTCAGGGTGACAGATCGTAGCAGTAACCTTGTATTGCCATCCCGAGATCCCCGATCGAGTCGGGGATGACAGAATAGATATTGGGAGTTTATTTCCAAGATTCCGGCTCGGAGTCCGGAATGACAGGGGTAGGGAACACGTAAATAATTTAAAAATTTCTACTCAAAGTGGACAGTGTCGCGGAAATGTTGGAGCTTCCATTTGAGATAGGGAAATTGAGAAAGACTACTGTCTGTCTGGAGGATTTTTTCCGATATTTTACGAGCGGCTAAGATTACATTTCGGTTGGTGAGGGCTTCCATGCTGACATCAGCAATTCCTGATTGGCTGGATCCAATAAATTGTCCCGGACCTCGGAGTTTGAGGTCAAGTTCGGCTAGGTCAAATCCGCTGGTGGCTTGCTCGAGAGCTTGGAGTCGTTCGTTCATGACGGCAAGATCAGCTCCTGTTTCAAAGAGGAAACAAAAGGATTGATGTTCTCCTCGTCCGACTCGCCCCCGGAACTGATGGAGTTGAGCAAGTCCAAACCGTTCGGCTCCTTCGATCATCATGATAGAAGCATTGGGGATATTTACTCCGACTTCGATTACCGAGGTTGAGACAAGGATGTCAAACTGGTGGTTCTTGAAATCTTGCATGATTTGATCTTTTTCTTCGGGTTTCATTTTTCCGTGCATCATACGAACTCGGAGTTCTGGGAAGATGTTTTGGGATAGATCCTGGTACGTTTCTTCGACAGATTTTACGTCGGAGTCTTCGGTGGTTTCAATTTTGGGACAGACTACGAATGCTTGGCGTCCAGACTCGATATGTTTTCGGATAAAGGTGTAGGTTGCGGGACGATGCGTCTCGGGAACTACTTTGGTTTTGACGGGTTTTCGTCCAGCGGGATATTCGTCGAGCAAAGATAAGTCGAGGTCTCCATATAAGCTCAATGCCAGGGTTCGGGGAATTGGGGTGGCGGTCATAGACAAGAGGTGAGAGATCGTGTCTCTGGTAGAATCGTTACTTCGACTGATGGCATTTTGAAGTTCAGCCCGCTGTTTAACTCCAAATCGGTGTTGCTCATCTACAATGGTAAGAGCCAGGTCATTATATTTGGTGGATTCTGTGATGAGGGTGTGGGTCCCGATGATAATATCGACGCTTCCCTTAGCAATCCGCTTTTTGAGGTCGGATTTTGGAACTATGGTCCAGTGTCCGAGTTCTGGTTCGGTGGAAAGTCGGGATTCTGAGGCAGTCAGCAGGGCAATGGTGGGACTGATCTGCTGAGGGGCTTCTTGGAATGTTTTGAGGATTCCTTCAAAATGCTGGGTGGCTAAAATCTCAGTTGGTGCCATGAGGGCGGACTGTTTCTGAGCAAGATACACATTGATCATGGCAAGGACAGCCACGAGAGTTTTTCCTGTTCCAACGTCTCCTTCGAGGAGTCGGTTCATGGGAGTTTGGGAGTCCATATCTTGGATGATGTCCCAGCTCGCTTTTCGTTGAGCGTCAGTCAGGGTGTAGGGAAGACTCTCGATAAATGCTTGAGTTTGGTCTTGCTGGAAGGGGATTTGGGGAGCGTATTTGGACTGGAAGAGAAGCTTTTGTTTTTTGAGGTAGAGTTGGGTAATAAAAGCCTGGTTAAAGGCAACTCGCATTTTTGCCTTGTCGATATCTTCTTTGGATTCTGGGTAGTGGAGGTATTGAATTGTCTCCATAATCGATGGTAGTCCGGCCTGTTCTCGGACTGACTGGGGAAGAATGTCGGGGATGTGTCCGAGCTGGTTCTCGGCGCAGGCAATCCGGTAGCGGAGTAGTTTGGAGGTGATTCCGCTCGTTTCGGGATAGATGGGGATTAGACGATGGGAATGGAGGAGTTTTTTGCCGGGAAGAATTCGCTCAAAGGATGGGTTTGAGATTAGGCCTTTTGTTCGGGGTTTTGCGGTTGCGGTTACCGCGTATTGCCCGCCCTCTTTGATTGAATCAAAGAGAAACTTTTGATTAAACAGGGGAATTTTCAGGGTTCCCGTTTCATCTTGAACGGTGATTTCGGTGATGGTAAGTCTCCGTCGAGGAATGCGTGAGAACTTCTTTTTGATTACGGTAACGTCCAGAGTGATCGGTGTTTTGTCTTGTTCTTGTGGGAGTTGGTCGATGGTAGTAATACGTCCAAAGTTTACGTATTTGCGGGGGGTGTATAACAAAAGATCCTCGGCGGTGTAGATTCCGAGTTTGTGAAACTTCGGGACAAGTTCGGGTTTGAGTTTGGGTTTGAGATGTTCAATTGGTTCCAGAAGAGGATTCATACCATGAGGATCTATCAATAGGGTGTACCTAAGAGGAGTCGAACCTCTGACCTCAGGCACCGCAAGCCTGCGCTCTATCCTGCTGAGCTATAGGTACTCTTACTGGACAGCTATATTTGGCGAACTTCTGCGTTGCCTTTGTCACGAACACTCTCACAATATCTCGATATTGCTCAAGCGTATCGTTCCTTGTCGCCTTGAATTTCCCTCAACTACAACTGTCCAGGGAGGGTGTATGGCTGATTAAATTTTGAGAATA
>CAJXTH010000017.1 GCA_913060955.1 uncultured bacterium
TTCCGAGACCACGGCACTGCCCACAAAAAAGCTCGTGCGTCGCCCGATGATAACTCAGTATCAAAGATATAAAACCCTCCATTTACTGGAATCTTCGGCTCAGAAATATCAAGAGCCTTCCCATATCCATGAATCAAAAATCGTTTCATACCTACTTTGAATTGTCTTTACTATACCATAAATTGATCTCCGCACCTATTATGTCAATGTATGTTGACATAATAGATATCTTAATCTATAATTCATATGCTCCTGAACATTGTGGTATCTATGATTCTTCCCGAAAAAGACAGGACTCACACACAAACTAATTTAGTTTGTGAAACTGATTTCCAAAGATATAAGAGAACTCCCGGAGTTATTGAACGCTCTCCAGGTATACTCAAAATTCCGAGAGAATTAATATTCTCTCTTCCAGACACAATAGGGCAAGAAACTAAAAAGGCTCGTAAAGAAGCCTTCAAAACATTAGGTAGATTTGTCTACATCGCCCTTAAAGAATAACCTCCTGAGTCACACATGATTCAGGAGCTTTTATTTCTTTTATCAATACCTATTTTGTGATATAGTTTTGAATGTACATCACTCCACTTTTTGTTCGAACTGTGTGAGTACAATATTGGAAAGGTGCCAGAGTGGGTCGACTGTGAGCAAGCGAACAGTTGACGGGATCTCAAAAAGATCCCTGGGCAACCCGATGGCACTCTACTTTTTGTTCGAACGTCAGTGAGTACTTTACATGGAAAGGTGCCAGAGTGGTTGAATGGGCCGCTTTCGAAAAGCGTTGTACGGATCAAACCGTACCGGAGGTTCGAATCCTCTCCTTTCCGCAACAAAACCCCTCCAACCCCGTCTCGGACACCTACGGTTTCCGACGGGAGCAAAGCTCCCTGCCTTCCTGAGCAGAGGTTCTGTTTTGCCTTTAAATAATTCTATTCAAAGACTGGAAGAAGAAAGACAAACGGCTTTCCGCACTACATTGATTAACTATACATTTGAATGAATTTCACTCACTCTCAGATTTCCAATCAGATTCATCTAATCACCTTTGAAAGCCAACTCGAGATTACCTCTACTCTACTTCGAATTCAGGAGCACTATGAGTCACCCGAATTTCGAGGAAAAATATTCTCTTTAGATGAGTACCAAGCCTGGTACACAAAACTCAAGGGAGATTTTACGTACTACACTGATTGGAATGGCTTTAATTTTCCATCATATATATTGAAACCTTTTTGGGACGGAAAGTTCGATCCACTTTCAGAAAAAGAGCAGGCCATAGTAGATCTATTCCGAGGAAAAACCGAGCCATTTTATGTAATTGGTGTCCACAAGGGAATGTCAGAAGAAAAAGTAGATTCACTCCTGACTCACGAAACTGCTCATGGACTCTATTACACCAATCCAGACTACAAATCCCAAATTGACCAGATTTTATCTGAGTATGACCTCGCAAGCATCAAGTCTGAGTTAGCATCCTTGGGAGGATATCACGAAGCGGTACTTCAGGACGAATGCCATGCCTATGGAATTGATTCCAGTTCCAAGCTCAAAACTCCAATTCCTGAGGAAATGAGAAGCCGACTCCGAACAGTCTACCAAGAATACCAAAAAGAGCTCCAGATCTAGGAGCTCTTTTTTATCTAATTCGATTCCCTCATGTTATAGAGATCTTTCTCCACCTTCTCGAATAGTATAAAACACAGCAGCAGTGATATATGCTTGAGCGATAGACAGTAGTCCTCCCAAAATGGCAATAATTACTGCGAATGAACCTGGAAGAGTTACAGATACAATTTCTGCATCTGAAGCAACTTGGGATTCCATTTCGGGCATTGCAGCAAGCATCCCTCCAATTCCTGAGGCAATTCCAAATACAAATGCAATTCCTCCAATAATGAGAGCAAGGATAAATAGCTGAACAAAATTATCCCGAACCATTCGTTCACTCATCCGTAATGTCTGAAGAAGATTCAGCTGCTTTTCTTCGGTAAACAAGTAACTCATGAAACCACCAAATATAGAGAGATAAATAAGAGCGACAATGAATACCAGTGTTGCGAGAACAGCTCCTCCAATCAAAATAGGATTAACTGTTACAACGGCAGGAACAATCACTCCTGTCAAAAGACCAAATACGACTACAAAGAGCGCGAACACTTGAATTCCCTTCCGCAATAATGCGGGGATTCTCCCTACTGCTTTTCGAAACTGAAGTCCGAGAGGTTGCTTTGACTTGATCGCCACCTGAATTAATAGGAATGAAATTACTGTCAAAGCAATACCAAACCCAGCCATTATCAATGGTACACCGATAGTGGAAAGTTCTTCTGTTTCATCTACTGGTGGTTGAACTACCTGAATATAGCTTAACCCAGAGTACACAACAAGAGTCAAGACAGCAATGGCAGGCTGTTCTTTGATTGTTCGAAGTGCTCTTCGAAAAGAAGCTTCAATAAGAGACATAGATATAGATTAATTAGTACTTTTAGTATAGCACAACTGGGTTATCCCAATCGCTTGAGAACCTCTTCCAGGAGTTCTGCGAGCTTTTCAGCTGCTTGGCTATTTTCTCCTACTCCAAAATACTGTTCTACGGTATCTGCTGTGATTGGCTCTCGAAAGTCTCGCGGAATAGCCACCGTTCCATACCCAGAAATAGTTACAAAGAGTTCTGCTCGTCGACTAAACAATGGTCGAGGCAAGCTAAAGAGCAAAGTATATCGAGTGAATCGTTCATCAGACCACCCCACAACAATCGAACCATGCATCATGAGTTCGTTGGCAATAAAGTCCCAGGTGTCTGGATGATTGATGGATTCTCCGTACTGGTTCTGGAAGTGCTTGTGTGAAATCTGCATGAGGATACTTAGTATTTACTTTGGAAGAAATAGAAGAGAGCTGGCTGGATATCGTGAGCCCAGTTTTGGGCCTGCTCTTTTCCTTCTTCTGTTACCGGAAAACAATTTCCCATCATTCGATTGACAATATCTTCGAATTCTCCGGCATTTGTTCGCAAAGCCAGAGTTTCGTTCTCAATCATAAGAGGAACATAGTAGTACTCTTGTCCAGGAAGCAATCCCCGAGCAAATTCGTTTTTGATAGCTCGCAAGATCATTTTGATCAGCCGAGCTGCATGAGAAGCATCTCGATCACGAAGTTTTCCCATGAAATAGTTTCCACTCTCGATCAACTTGTCCTCTTCATTGGCCCCAGAATATTTCTTTGACATTGGCTGAAGCCGAGGATCAATATACACGTACTGATCCAAAACCCCCGGAATCGAAAACTCACTTTCCTCATGAGGAGGAAGTAATTCAAAGGTATCTGCATGCTTTTGAACAACACTTGCTGGAATCTGAACCATGCCATACGGCTTCACTTTCACATAAGCATGCAAATCTCGCATGTATTCAATAACCTCTCCTCGCTTCAGGAAAGTCATACTATCCAGGTGTTCGAAATCTTGGGTGAGCTTGTATCGATGAGCCATAGATTTACGAAAGTAAGAATATAACTTGCGCGACAAGGAGAGACGCCCCAATACTCCAGGTTCCCAAAACAATCACAGAGAAACTCTGTAATTCTCCCTTCTCATTCGGATCCATATCCTCCACGATCCCAGTGACAATCAAAACAAACAGAATCGTGATAAAACTCGTTACAGCGATACTGACAAGAGCGATAACCCAAATTTGTATAAAATCAAGTAACATTGACAGTTAGGTTAGCTTCACTCACCCTCAGGTAAGCTTACTAAACTACCACAAAGTACACCTTCTGTCAACAAATTATTACATTGTTTTAAAGATCTTTTTTGAATCGAAGTCGATAGATCAATACCAAGAGCGGAGAGGCAATAAAGATAGAAGAGTATGTTCCAAACAAGATCCCGAGAAATAGTGCCAAGGCAAAGTACTGAACACTCTGTCCTCCAAAGAGGAAAATAGCTCCCAGAACTACCAACAACGTAAGAGAAGTATTCATAGATCGAGCTAAGGTCTGAGAGACACTCGTTCCGACAACCTCCTCAAATCGATGGCCTCCAATTTTTCGCAGATTTTCTCGTACCCGGTCAAAAACAACAATTGTATCGTTTACTGATGCTCCCAAAATTGACAAAAGGGCAATGATAAATAACAAATCGATTTGGACAATCTCAAGAGACGAAAGCACTGCAAAAATTCCTACCGGAATGGCAATATCATGAAATAGGGCAATAATAGCCGAAAGTCCATAATAAAACGACGGAACCGGATGAGAAATTCCCCGAAAGACATAGGTAATAAAGGCAATAATTCCGAACAAAACCACCACAATTGCTACTAGAGATCGATTTCGAAGCTCTTGCCCAACCGTAGGACTTACAGTAGCAGATGACAATTCCTCTACCACATCAGCTTTGGAGATTTCTTCCGTATCATAAGCTGTTCTCACAACTTCTAAGACTTCTTCAGACTCAGCATCGGTAGCAAACGGAGCAAACTCAGCTCGATAGGTTGAGTCACCAGTTCGGGTTACCGAACGAGGAACTAAATCTGTCTCTTCATCAGCAATCAAGACTTCTTTTAATTCTTGGGAACTTGGATCTGCATTCGCAATACGAAATTCCAAGACACTTCCACCTACAAAGTCAGCTCCAAATGAAAGACCAAAAATTGCCAAACTCATCAGTGATACAATCACAAACACCAGTCCAATCGAGAGCCACAATCGCGCATACCGTATTACAAACATATTCCTACCCGTTATTACTAAATGTCATCCACTTTCCTACCTTGGTGCGGAGGAATCCTTCTTGATACCCCAGGATCAAGAGCATCAATCTTGTTACACTTACCGATGTAAACAAACTAATCAGGACTCCGATCGATAGAGTGACTGCAAATCCCTGCACAACTCCCGAGGCGAGGTAAAACAAGATCAGCGCAGTCATAAAGGTTGAAGCTTGTGAATCTCGAATCGAGATCCAGGCCCGCTTAAATCCTTCTTTTACCGCTGGCTCAAACTCTCGACCGTTTTTCAACTCCTCTTTCATTCGCTCAAAGATCAAAATATTTCCATCTACCGCAAGTCCGATACTCACTACAAATCCGGTAATTCCCGCCAAGGTGATGGTAATTCCCAAGAGCTTGAAGAGTCCCAGCACTAACACAGCGTACATAGCAAGAGAAACAACAGCCAACACACCAAACAATCGGTACCACACGATCATGAGTGCTGCTACTACAATAAGCCCTACTACAGCCGCCAACACACTTTGGTTCAAAGCTTCTTGCCCCAAGGTTGGTTCAACAATTTGTTCATTGACTGGGGTAATTGGGACAGGCAGAGCTCCTGCATTGAGCGAATCTACCAACTGTTTTGCCCCTTCCAGGGTAAAATCACCCGAAATAACAGCTTCCCCGGTTGGGATTTCTTCGTTGATTCGTGGACCACTGACAATTGTTCCGTCTAACACGATATAAAGAACCTCTCCAGTGTTCTCTCGAGTGACAGTTGCAAACGCTTCTCGTCCCTCGGCGTCAAATCGAACGGAAACCTGAGGTTCTCCTGTGTTCGGATCAGTCACTACACTTGCAGACTCGATATTTCGCCCTTCGATCACAGGACTATCTTCTTCGTAGTATGGGTTTTGGAAATCCTCCAAATTCCCCGACTCAAGTTGTTCTTGCAAGGTCTGAATCAGTTCTTGTGTTTCTGCTTGCGGTCGTCCGAGATAAAACTGCAGTTGTGGGGTTTGTCCAATTTGTTGTTTGGCAGCTTCTGGATTGTCAATTCCAGCCAGTTCAACCACCAGTCGGTTCGTATCTCCCGATTCAATATAAATTCGTGGCTCAGATACTCCAAAAGCGTTGATTCGGTTATTTACCACCTGACGAAGACTGTCAAAAGCCTGCTCATACTCAGAAGTCGGAACTTCTGCCAAATCAATATCGTATACAATACGGATTCCTCCCTGCAAATCAAGCCCCAGTGAAAATTCGTCTTCAGGAAGTCCCGGAACTGTCCAGGATGTCAACCATTGGTCAAATCCCCGTTCCCGGAACGGTAAACGCTCCCAAGAAGCCAGAGCCTCTTTGGAAGCGTTTATTCCTGCTACAGGTCTGTTCACCACATCAGGAAAGGTATAAACAGCTCCAGCAAGCACTAAAATGAGTACCAGTGCGAACTGTCGGACGATTTTACCGTATCGAGTATTTCCTTTTGCAAGCCAAACCACCAGTTTTCCCACTGCAGCAAATGGCCACATACTAATTTTCCCCACTCGTTTACTCCATCGTCCAATCCAGTTCATCACTTCTATTCTTAGCTATTCTATCGAAGCAGATCGTTATGCTCCCATTCCCATTTCTGATGCAACCTCTCGCTGCAACTCGCTCTTGGCTGACTCAATGGTAGAAACCAGAGTCTTTTCAAGCTTCTTTTTGTCTGACATAAGCTCATCTGAGATCTCCAGAGACTTGATAGCCTGGGTTCCATCCATAGTTACGGTCACTCCGTCTTGTTCTTTGGTGATTCGCTTTTTGGCTAGTTTCTTTTGGAGTTTCTGGAGTTCAGAAACCTGTGAAAACATGTCTTTTGCTTGTTTGAATTGGTCAAATACTCCCATAATTTCGGTTATTGTTCTAATTACTTTCCCATTATATCAAAAGACCGAAAAAAAACCTATATCACAGGCCTGATTTCTTGCATTATCGGTTATTTGCTGCAATGTGTTGAGAAACTTCAAAAAACACACGCTCCAATTGCTCAGTATCCTCTTGTGGAATGGTCCGAAGTACAAAAACTTCTGCTTTTTTCCCAGCAAATCGTTCTGGTCGAATTCCGATTCGAGCTCGATGAAACGCCTTGGTTCCTAATTCTTGGATGATTGAGTTAATCCCTCGGTGACCTCCGCTCCCTCGATCAAAGTGAATTTTGTATTGACCAAGTGCAATATCAGAATCGTCATGAACAACCCAGATATTTTCAGGAACAATGTTGTAATACTGGGCTACTGCTCGAACAGCCACTCCCGAAGCATTCATAAAGGTTGACGGTTTCAAGTAAATGACCTCTCCGTGCTTGAGCACCGCTCCGTGAAACTTCTTTTCTTCAGAAAACGCTTCCCCTGATACAAGCTGGTCTACCAGTTGAAATCCTACATTATGGTAGGTATTCTCGTATTTTTGACCAATATTTCCTAACCCAACAATCAACTTCATACTACTCCTGATACGGTAATTTTTTTGACAGATACAAAATATAGTCTGTTTCTTGAGCTACATGCGATGGAAGCACGCGAGTATCATCTTCAGCCAATTGCTTTGTGTCAAATGCTCGCACAAAATACGACTGACTAGCTGGCTGAACTTCAGACTCTAATCCTGGACTAACATACAATCCATTGGAAATTTGAGCGCCATCACCAGACTCAATACCTCGCGCTGGGATAGACTGAACGTTCATACCTTTAGCTTCTAACAATCCTACCACATCTTGGGTATCACCGGTCTCTAGCCAAGAGACTACCAGTACAGAAGCTTGTTCACTTCGGATTTGATCAGCTTCGGCAAAGTACTCATCTTGCCGGAGTATGTTTGCCACTTCTTCTCGAGTCTGAAGATAGTTTTGTTCACCGGCACGCGGCTCCAGAACATATCCCCGAGCCGATCCAAACTGCCGGAACCCTTCTACCAAAGACCCCTGGAGCAGGTCAGCTCCCACAACATACGAAACAAGTTCATAATCATCAATTCCTCGATAGGTATTATACAATCGCTTCATAGCAGCCAAAGATATATCCGTTTCCAGGTTTTGGTTGGCAAGCGAAATCAACGAGGTGATTTTCCCAATATCCCAGACAGGATTCAGTTCAAATACTTTGGTCCGTACCTCAGCAATAATCTGCTGTTGACGACGAGCTCGGTCGAGATCCCCACCTTCTGATGAATACCGACTTCGAGCATATTTCAGAGCCGTTTCTCCATCGAGTACTTGTGTACCAGCCTCCAAATAAAATGGATCAAAACTATAATTTGGGCCAGGGTATTGCGGATCATCAATTGTTTCTGAGACCTCAACCTCTACGCCACCCAAGGTATCAATAAGTTCTACAAATCCACCAAAATCAATCTGAGCATAGTGATCAGTCTCTATTCCTGTGATATCAGCAACCTTATCTTGCAGCTCTTGCATGGCTTGCTCGGGTCCCACTTCCTGCTCACGATTCGGATAAAAAGCATTAATCTTGTAATAGAATCCTTCTTCATCGAATACCAAAAAGTCTCGAGGGAGTGACACCAATTTGATTGCTTGTTCATCTGGGGATATCTCAACGACCATAATCGAGTCGGTCAAATTTCCTCCATCATGGTTATCTCCGCCAACTCCCAATAACAGAAGTGATAGCGGTTCTTCTGGCTCAGATTCCTCTCTGGTATCTGCAACAGCAAATCCAGGAATAGAGTCAAACAAGACCACCTCCTTAGCTGATTGAGTCAAAGCATAGGCACTTCCACCAACAATCAGGGTAGCTATGACAAATGCTATCAGAGCAATAATTCCATCTTTTTTGGTCATTCGATCACATTAGTTCTTTCTATTATACCAGATTATGCCGTAGCCGGCTCCTCTACTCGAACTACTATTCCCCGAGCGCTGTCATGTTCTCCAATTACACGACTACCTGGTAATATATCTTGCTCAAGAAGTACTCGAGCAATCGGATCTTCAAGTTCCCGAGTGATCGCTCTCTTGAGTGGGCGAGCTCCCATAACTGGATCGAACCCAACCGAAGCCAGGTATTCTTGAGCTTCTTTGGTCACTTCGAGGTCTAACTTCCGTTCTGCCAAACGCTTCTGAACACGTTCCAATTGGATATCCACAATCTCTAAGAGTTGCTCCGGTGATAGAGCTTCAAAGATCACTGTATCGTCTAAGCGATTCAGAAATTCTGGTCGGAAAACGTCTGATAATCGTTCTCGCATCTTCGCCTCGAGTTCATCTCGTGATCCAGAATGTTCCAAAATCATTTCAGATCCCAGGTTAGAAGTCATGATGATGACTGTATTACGAAAGTCCACCGTTCGCCCCTGCCCATCGGTCAATCGACCATCATCAAGTACTTGTAACAAAACATTAAACACCTCAGTGTGAGCTTTTTCAATCTCGTCGAGCAAAATCACACTATAGGGCCGTCTCCGAACGGCTTCCGTCAACTGACCTCCTTCTTCATAGCCAACGTATCCGGGAGGAGCACCAATCAACCGCGCAACAGCGTGCTTTTCCATGTACTCTGACATGTCAATCCGCTGCAAATTATCCTCGGTATCAAACATATTCTGAGCCAAGGCTTTGGCCAACTCGGTTTTTCCGACTCCGGTTGGCCCCAGGAACAAGAAACTTCCAATGGGTCGATCTGGATCTTTGAGTCCTGACCTTGCTCGCCGAATTGCATTGGAAACAGCCACGATCGCTTCATCTTGACCAATTACTCGCTGGTGCAAATCGGATTCTAGATGTAAAAGCTTTGCCTTTTCTCCTTCTAGAAGTTTCGTAACTGGGATATTCGTCCAACGAGCAATCACATCTGCAATATGCTCATCAGTAACTTCCAAGGTCACAAATTTGGCATTAGCTAAGTCTTTTTCCAGACTTTTGAGCCGATTTTCTACCTCTGGCAACGTTTTATACTTCAGTTCAGCAGCTTTGTTCAAATCATATTCTCGTTCGGCCTGTTCGATTTCTACCCGAACAGAATCCATCTCTGCTTGAGCAGAACGAAGATCAGTTAAGATTTTGCGTTCTGATTCCCATTCGGTTTTAAGACCGGTGATTTGATCAGTAAGTTTCTTGAGTTCCGCATCAATTTCTTCTTTGCGAGTAAGTGAGTCTGGGTCTTTATCCTTTGTTAAAGCCTGCTTTTCAATTTCAAGTTGCATCTTCCGTCGATCCAGACGATACATTTCTTCTGGAGATGATTCCAATTGCATACGCAGTTTTGCAGCAGCTTCATCGATGAGGTCGATCGCCTTGTCCGGAAGTTGCCGATCAGGAACATAGCGTGCAGAAAGT
>CAJXTH010000018.1 GCA_913060955.1 uncultured bacterium
CCCATAATCTCATAGGAAACTTCCACATCTACTCGCTTTCCGTTAATATCTTGCCAGGCAACTGGAGCGGTCATCTGATATTCTCCGTTTGGTTGGGAAATCACCAAGTTTCCGGACTCGTCCAGGCTCAGAGATCCGTCTGAAACTTCAAACTGAGCCAGGTATGGATTTGCTCCGGGAGCAACGTACAGGAACTTTTCGATCGTATCTTTTTTGGAGACGACCTCAACATCGATTCCGTCCCAGACTTCTTCGTACCAAACAGAAGCGTAGGTAGGCAAGTCACTCTGCCATTCTTCTGGATTGTTTCCATAAAAGGTATTTACCCGAGTTTGTGATCGTCCCCGTCCCACTACTCGAGACATGTCTCCTCCAATCATCGTCTCTCGAAATGAGACGGTTGAGTCGTTTTGACCAATGAGCTGATAGGCCAACCCTCCCCGATCAGCAACCACCGATCCAGAAAACACATTGATCCAATACGAACCATCTCCTCTATCAACAACAGGCAAGGCCACTTCAGCAAGCGATGCTTGAATCTGTGATTCAGTCGAGACCAACGGGTCAACCCAGTCAGGAATCACCAACTGAGCACCACCAAGGGCTGCAAGCCCAATGACTGAGGCACCAATGATATAGGAAGTCACGTTACGAGGATTCATAGAGGATGTTTTGTTTGAATTTTTGAGGGTCTTTTGAGTAGTCTTATTTTAGCATATCCAAAAGTATTTCTACAGCTTGCTTATCTGGCAAAATTTCCACATAGCTTGGGTTAATAGGAACCCACATCAACTCGTCGGCTTCGAGCTTCTCAAGCCTTCCCTGCCAACTACACACCACATAATAAGTAATCAAAAAATCTACTTCTTGATGAGAGTAAGTCAATACACTGAGCTCCTGAATTTCTTGAGCCTTTACTCCAAATTCTTCCCACACTTCACGAAAGCAGGCATCCTCCGAAGACTCTCCTGGCTCCACTCCACCACTCGGAACACATATTTTCCCAGGATCTACACGTTTATGCTGACCTCTTTTTTCAACTAACATCTGATCTTCATCTACCAAGATGAATCCAACACAAGGAATAATAGATTTCATATATTTCTGCTATACTTACCCTAAGTATAACATCTATCAGGTATGAACTCCGATTTTCGAAACCACCTGGAGTCCGTCTTGGGAAAACCAATTTCTTCAGAAACTCCTTTGAAACCAGGAATGGATGCTGAAGTTTTCCAAGTCTCTGCGGATGGACAAGACTATGTGGTCAAGATAGGTGACAACGTTTTGAACGATATTCCAGCTCTTGAGTATGTTGAAACCCATGATCTTCGCCTTCCCGTACCGCGTATCGTAGGCCGATCTTCGTGGAATAATATTCCGTTCATTATCATGACCAAGTGTCCAGGAGTCATGCTTGCTGAGATTTCATCAGATTATTATGACCAAATCCTACCTAACCTTATCCGGGCACAACACGAGCTTCACCAGATTCACAGGAACCAAGCCGGAAATGTACAGAATCCTTCCGAGAGCTGGACTGACTACTTGAGCCATCAGTTTTCTGGTGACCATCCGTGGTTCCCATGGTCGGACATTGTCATACGACCGGGAATCGATCCTCTGGTGATTGAGTCAGCTCGATCGCAGATACTGTATGAACTTCAACATCAATCACTTCCAGAAGATTCGTTTTCCTTCCTTCACACCGATTTTAACCAAACCAATCTTTTGGTGGATCCGAATACGTTAGACCTAACCGGGATTATTGATTGGAGCGAGGCCATCTTTAGGGATCCCCTGTATGATCTGGCTCGAATTCACTTACTTATCATTCATTTTGAACTGGGACCGACCGGAGAACAGGCCTTTTTTGATCAGCTCAACCTGAGTCCCCAAGAACTCCAGCGGGAAAACCTGTATCTTCACATCATTATTCTTACCTACATCTCCTGGTATTCCGAAGAAGATTCTGACTTTTGTCGATCGCGACTTGCACTCCACCAGGAACTTCTGCGACAATGGTTAGTATGAACAACCTAATTTTTGTTTGGCACAGACGGGATCTGCGGGTTCGGGACAACCGAGCTCTGGCAGAGGCAATCAACACGGGACGCACTGTCGTGCCAATTTTTGTGTTCGATCCGCATTTTTGGGAGTCAAATTCCTATTGTCCTGATCGGCTCATCTTCTTGCTCGAATCACTCCAGGATCTAGCAGAGCACTATCGGAAACTTGGAACAGAACTCGTCTTCTGGGAGGGAAAAGCTGTTCGAGAGCTGACCAAGTTGAGTAAGGAATATGGTGCTTTAGTATATTTTAATCGAGATACCAACGGGGAGTATGGAATGAACCGTGATGATGTAGCGGAAAATCTTGGATTTGTTGGGTGGGATAATGACGCCATCCAGAGAGACGGTCGAACCAAAGATTGGAGCGATCAAGCCCGAGCATTTTTTGAAATGGAAATCCCCGAACTTCCTAATACAATTTCTGGGCACCAAATCCGGTCAATCACTACTCCAGAAGCAGTCAAAACCAAATATCAAGTTACTTCAGAAAAAGACTCTCCCGAGCAGGGTGGGTCAACTCAAGCTCATCAACGTCTGGAAGAATTTCTGGCCGAGATTCAGTCGTACACCAAATCTATTTCCAAGCCTTTGGCTGCCGAGACGGGAACATCTCGTCTCTCCGCCCATTTTTCTCTCGGGACTATTTCGGTGCGAGAAGTCTACCAGGCAACGCAGACAATCGAAGCTAAGCAAAAGAGTTTCTTTACTACCCGACTCTTTTGGAACCAGCATTTTACCCAAAAGCTTCAGGATAACCCTACTCTGGATCGAATCGCAGCAAATCCAGTGTTTGAACAAAATTATGATCTGATCTATCAGCCCGACCAAGAGAAATTCCAAGCCTGGTGTCAAGGGAAAACCGGGTATCCGTTGGTTGACGCTTCGATGCGAGCTCTAGTCTCAATAGGATTCCTGAATTTCCGCATGAGAGCTATGTGTGCATCCTTTTTGACCTACATCCTGAAACAGCCTTGGCAGTGGGGGGCGGATTTTATGTTTTATCATTTGATCGATGCTGATCGAGCTATTAACTACTCTCAGTGGCAGATGCAATCGGGTATGGTAGGTGTGCACCCGAACCGAATTTATAACCCAACCACTAATCTTCAGAAACACGATCCCCAGGGAGAATACGTCTGCAAATATGTCTCCGAACTCCATGATGCCAGTCTAGAATTTATCATGAGCGATCCCGAATCTCGCCAAGATACCCTTTTTAGAGACACCTATATCAAACCGATTGTGTCCTATGTATCCGAAATGAGATCTGCCCGGGAAATCTACAAAGACCTCAATACCAAAGCCTTTCATAGAGTTCAAACTGATCCCGAACTGAGGGCTCACCTCTCCCTCTCTGGAGCAGCCGGTCGAAGAACGAGGAAAAAACAGCTTCCCGACACCAAAGAAGTCTAGGGAATACCCTAGACTCTTGGTTACATCTTTCGAATGGTTGTACGATCGTAGTCGGATGACTCCGTATGAAGTTGCTTTTTGACTTCACGAGTCAATTGTACAACTGCTGATCTGACATCTTCATGATCTGACTCTGCCTGGATTTTGCACTTCTGAGGCAGGGTCATAGTGCATGAGGTAATGTATCCGAACGGTTGTTTTTCTCCGATCTTTACTCGAGTAAAGATGAGATCTTCATCAAACTCTCCGAGGAGTGGTTCGATTTTCTGGCGAAAGTGTTCATCGACCACATCTCGATCATGATTGGTAATGTCGTGTTCTTCTCCAACGAGTTGAATATTCATGGCTTGTATTCTATTAGTTTGTAGTAAATCGCCGAATAGTCCAGACCGGAGTCTGAGAGTTTTCATCCTGAGTTACGGCTACGTCTCCGCCCTGTCGAATTGCAAGATAGGCTATATGGCTTTCGAGTGATCGTCCCTCAGGAATTTCTGATTCTAGATAGGTCCCAATTTGCTTGAGAGACGGCCAGGTTTCCGATTCAGGATCGAGTAGCTGTAGCTCAACATTCTTCATTTGAAGAGCTTGTAACGTTTCTCCTAGATCCTCGGTTTTGAGCTCTGGTGTAACTTCAGCAAAATACTCACGAAGATCTCTTGTTCGGTCTTTCATAAGGATTTTTACACCCTCCTCAAGACTTGTTCGGTCAGAATAGTTTTCCTCCAGTACATGAAGGGACGCCTGGTTAAGATAATCAGCATACTCAGAAACCCATTGCTTAAGATTTTCGGCAGCAGATACCACCACCATATCTATTCCTCGTGATTCGGCTAACACTCTCAACCGTTTCATTACTTGAATAACAAAGGTCTGGTCCTGATCCAATTTCCGATTTTCGATTGTACTACTCCCGACTCCGTGATAGTACTCGTCGGGATTTTGTCCTCGACCAACTTGAGCTGAATCAACAGTGGTGTTAATACTTGGTTTTGTGTCAGCTTCAACATTTGGACGATCTGTATCAATTCGAGTATTGATCATATCCTCAATCAGTTCAAATGTTCCCTCGTCGTATGTATAAAAGGTTGCTACATCTCGATGAATGGAGGCGACGACGGCTCCTTGTGAACGATATTGCGCATTTGCCAATAACCGAACATCAGGAATGTCTGAGAGAAATATGTAGCTTCGATCAAGGTTACTTGGCAACTCTGAAGTAACAATCAGGTACTCCATATCCTCTACCTTTCGTCGCTCGTGTTCAGGACAAAAACTGATGAAAATTGCCAAACTTTTGGGAGAAGTCTGAAGTTCTCTCACTTTATCAAGGGTGGCATCAATCACTGTGCGTGAAAGACTATCGAGTCCTCGTAACCGATCATTCCTGTGAAACTCAGTTTCCATAAGCCCCTTGAGTTCCTGCTCTCGGCTCTTTTGAGTAGCATGATCGGTGTCTAAATAGATACTCATCACCAAATGGTCATGGGTATGATCAAATACGTCAAACATACTTTCAACAACTACTTTTGATTTCATTATGTTCTATCTTAGTTTGTAACTAGACATAATGTGTAAATATATTACATCTTTAGTTATATTTTAACATATATAATACACTGTGTTAACCGTCTGATTTGAAGGCTATGTTCAATTACTTGAAAATCTCGTATAATACGTACTCTTTCATATATATTGAACTTCACTCATTATGAATTTTTGGAAAAAATCTACCGTATGGCTAGAAGGTCTCTGGTACGCCCTGAGATCTGAACAAAGTATTGCCCTCCAAATCTGTGTGATTGTTGTATCCCTCGTTGGGATAGAGCTTTTTATCAGTGAATGGTGGCTCATCAAACAAACACTACTATTAGGAGGTGGGGTTCTTGCTCTGGAAGTTGTAAATACCGCATTAGAAGAACTGTGTGACCTAGTTGAACCCAACCAAAATATCGTTATTAAACGCGTCAAAGATTTAGCCTCTGGCGCTGTAGGGGTATTTGCAAGTGTTTCTATATTGGTAACTATCCTTGATGTCTGGAGGGTCCTCTCCTAATTATGGTATACTAAAGTAATTCTTGACTGATGATCCCGAGCCGTTGTGCTCATGTAGTACCAAACTTACCGCTATTTATATGAATACCCCTCAAATTATCTTCCTGGACGGAGATGGAACCCTTTGGTATCCAACCTCTACCAAACGAACCGAAAAACCACATTGGATTTATAAAGATCCCGAACTGAAAGATTCTTATCTGGAGCATCTTTCGCTTACCCCGGGATGTCTCGAGACTGTTCGAGCACTTCACGACCACGGTATCAAGCTCTACCTTATCTCAGCAAACCCTGCCCCTCCAGAGGTAGCCGAACCGGAACTCAGGGAAAAACTTGAGCATTTCGGCCTTATGCCATACTTTGCTGGGTACTTTTCCTCCCCGGGAGATAATCCCGATGGAAAAGCAGAAATTATGCTTCGCGTGCTTCAAGAGAACAACCTCACACCCGACGAAGGCCTGATGGTCGGAGATAGCCTTGGATATGATTATTTACCAGCTATCAATCATGGAATCCAAGCTTTTTGGATTGATAATCCGGTCGCTAGTCGCCCAGAAGATCTTCCTGAAGAGATTGCAACTATCTTTGAACTCCCAGAACTGATTCAACTCCTGAAACTCCCTGACACCGCCCACACGGCACTCCAAGAATATTCTAACGTCTGGCCAGAACAGTATCAAAAAGAAGCCGAGATCCTCAAAGATCTTTTTGGAGATGAAATCACTGATATAGAGCACATTGGAAGTACCTCAATCCCAGGACTCATGGCAAAACCAATCATTGATATCGGAGTCATGATTCCGACCTATCGGGAACATACCGACTTCACCTCTCGACTTGCCGAACTAGGCTATCGCAAAGACGTTTCGAGCACAGAACGACACTTCTACCGCAAAGGATTCCCGACAACTCATCACCTCTCGATTGCATTTGCCGACCGAGGAGGCTTTTGGCCACGTCAAATCCTCTTCCGAGACTATCTTCGTGACCACCCAGCAGCACGAGACGAATACGCTCGGATCAAACAAGCAAGTCTCTCTGAAGATCCCACCGGAAAACTCGAATACGTAGCTGGGAAAACAGACTTCGTGTATCGAATCCTCGAATTAGCCGGTTGGAACCAATAATTAAAACCACCAGAAATCATAGGTGAGTTCTCGTCCATCTTCTAATTCTCTGGTATCTGGATAATATGGGGTGATTTCAATCGCACGAACGAGATCCTGTATTCGATCTTTCTTAGATTGAGACAAATCAAATGCGTCGCAATACTCGGAGTTATTCTCTAACAGCGATTCCAAACATCGATATTCATCTCCGAGAATAGTAGCGTACAGCACTATTCCATCGAACTGGGGCTCCGCAAACTCAGATCCGGCAAATTCTTTCTCTGTCATGGTTCCTGGGTAGGTTTCCACGCTTCCGGCCGGAATCGCGTTAAATCTTCGGTTTGATGCATAATTCTGAGCTATGTCCTCAAAATCAGCTCCTGGCTCAGTCCGCATAAATAATTTAGCATTCCCTACTGGAAATGGGGGCAATTCACCCATCTGCATTTGGTAGTCTGGCCGGAACAACCCCACTACCAGATCGATATCGCGGATCGGATACTCCCCGACTTCCATCTGCTCCCGCTTGGTTCGAACTTCTTCGAGTCGTTCTGAGTACTCCGATGATAGCATATCCAATGGAAAATCTAAATCCGTCACATCGGGACGATATCCTTCCGGATACACCACCGGCAAAATATCTTGAAGTTCTCGAAGTTCCGCTACGGTTAGTCTCTCCTCAAACTGAATTTGAATAGATTGCTCATAAAGATCCATGCACGGTCCCACAGTTCGCTCTACAAATAGCTGATCAATTAAGGCCATCGTATCCGATAATTGAGCAATCTCTGCTGAGTTCTCCCTTTTTATTCGATCCCAATCTGATTGATTTCCCTCAACGAGCATCTGATACTCTCTGACTCGGAGATCATAAAAACATTCTTCAACCAAAACCCGGCGATATCCCTGATCAAGCCGATCTGCCTTTTCTACCGGAGTCATCCAGTCTTCAAATTGGATTGTACCACCCCACGGAAGCAATCGATCTGAAATAGCTCCAAGAGACTCCTCTGTTGGATCCAGAGCAGCTTTTCGGAGTACTTCTCGACCTTCTTCCGCTCGATCAACCGAAGAATATACATCATCAAATAGATACACCAGTTTTGCAAATCGAGGATCATCCGTTGGAGCTTTGATAATAACTTCATCAATCCGATAGGTATCCAAATTCGCAGTAAGTCCTTGGCTATCTAAGTATCGCTGGATGTTGGCCTCAAACTCTGCTTGATAACGGGAAAAAGCAACGTTCCCAACCATTTCACCTGCCTCAGGGTTATACACCGAGACTTCTACACTCCCTTCTCCATTGGAAAGCCCAATGATATCGTCAAACATTAAAAGTTCTTCGAAGGATATTCCTCCCTCTGCGTAGGCCTTTTTCATGGCTTGCCCGTATTCCTCTGGGGATTCAGTGATTGGAATCCTTCCCAAATCCACAAACGAAATCATATTGGTAGATTGCTCCGGGACAATTTCCTCATACGATCGCTCATCCCACGGTCCCGCAATAGAATCATTTTCACCACTGTCTCTCAACATCGCATACCCACCAATGGAAGCACTAATAAACACAAAAGCCAACACTCCTAAAGCAATTTGAGTGCGAACATTCCGTAGATTCATATAATCAAGAATAGTAAATATATCTCCAGACTACGCCTATTATAAGGGAAATGCAAGTCAGAATTGTGTCTTGAACTTACAGTTTATCGATAAATGAGGGAAGGTAATGCAGCAAATCGTACTCCTTTGCTTCTTCTTTTGTCACCCACGCATATTCAGCATGATCTTCACTCAGGGTTGGCTCTTGATCGCCATCGTATTCTGTAACGAAGATGAGGGTTACAAAGTGCTTCTGCTTTCCTGAGTCGACATTGGAATAGTAATCGAGCAATCTGGCACTCTTAATATCAAGTCCAGCCTCTTCTCGAGTCTCTCGTGCAACACCCTCAAACGGGTCTTCTCCCCACTCCAAGGTACCCCCAGGGACATCCCAAACTCCGGGAAGATAACTCTCATCCAAACTTCGCTTTAATATAAGCAACTCCGTTCCTCCCTTTCTCGTGATGAGACAATGAACAATCAACCCAATATCCATACTAACTGTAGATTATTTATGTATTGCAATTGTATCGAAGAAATCCAATGCTGACAAATAAAAAATACCGAGATATTTTACTCCCTTCACCCACATATGTCATACTAAGGATACTAACTTCATCAGTATCATATGCAACTAGAACCAAAAGGATATCTTCTTCACACTAACTCAGAGGGCTATTTTAAAAATCCCTTTTCATATGAAGACATTAATCGAGATTCTCAAGAGATTCTCCAAAAAGTAATAGACCTACTTTTAAAACATAATAAAGAACGTATTGATTCAATATACGTCAGAGGAAGCGTTGCAAGTAACACCAAGATAAATAACTACTCAGATATTGATCTCATAGTAATCTATCAGGATTCATTACAAAAGATCCCAAATACCATAGAGTGGAACAATCAGATCTTTCGACTTGATATAGATCAATTAGAAATGACTAGTTTTCAAGATCTGTACCATCATTTTGGGACTCACTTTATGCTCAAAACTCAGTCGGTGCATCTCTACGGGAAAAATCGAATACCAGAAATACAGGACTTTCAAGCCTCTAAGAAAACAGCCTCTAAGTTTGGACATAATCTTCCGAAACTTATCACAAAGACTAAAATTTTTGTTGAAGAAGAACCCCAACAACTAGCTAATATCACTCAGTGGATCAGCCGGGCAATTATTCGAGGAACTATCACTCTATTCATGGATAGAGAACATATCTATACTCGTGATTTAGTCTACTGTTACCAATATTTTGCAAAGTACTACCCCGAACACGAATCTCAAATGAACCTTTTGGTTGAACAAGCCCTCCAACCAACTCTATCCAAAGAAGAACTCATTGCATTTCTTGATGACTTTGGAATGAACCTAGCAGGAATTATCGAAGAATACCATAAAAGAAATGATTAAAGCCTCTCTTGTATAGTTTGCTCCGCGAGTAGGATTACGAACCAAAAAAGTCATACACGACTTTTTCCAAAACCCCTCGGTTGTCGCTGAAGCTCCTGGGAAACCAAACGTTTCCCAACCTTCGGAATAATGAAGATTTCTGCCACGGGAGAACTACTCTATATCTTGAAGGTCGGGACACTGC
>CAJXTH010000019.1 GCA_913060955.1 uncultured bacterium
ACGTTTGGTTTCCCAGGAGGGGTACCGATGTTTCAGGGTTTTTTATTTTTTCCTTACTGAACGGGAATTGAAATTCGTTCTCCTGCAGGCTCTTTCCAAAATCGCTTCTTTTGGTAGGCGTTCACATACAAATAGACATATCGATTGACCTGTCCCTCGGGAGACAAGAGATCCTCAATATGCTTGGCATACTTGATCGCTCGTTCACTCATAATGGGATACACACCCTCCATGAACTTCATCATATTGATTATTGATCCGAGATTCTCGTGACAATAATAGAGCGCATTTTGCTCGATCAAATCCATGTTCAGATCCTGTCGCTCGGCAAGAACCGGAGTGGCATGGGCCAAAGCCATATACAAGAACGTCCGATCTTCTTTGGCCGTAGAAGATGGAATAACATATCGAGCATTTGAAATCACCTCTCGCTCCGTTGCGCCTGATACTGATCCGATAAATAGCACCATTTCTGAGGCATATTTTTTCTTCATCTCTGGAGTTACACTACCGGTAACTACCAGCGGATAATCATGATAGAGCTTTTTATAGGCTTCAATAATCAGCTTCAAGTTTTTTTGATCTCGGTTCGCATACGACTCAACCAACAGATACTGACGCCGAACCAAATCCCAAGTCTTAATCCCGCCGTTTTTCTTGGTTCGTTGTACAGAAAGTCCCGGATACACCAAGGTTGTCTTTGCCTGAGCATCCTTAGCAAAAAACTGATACACATCTTCTCGCGGAGCAATAATCTCGTCAGCAAACTGCTTGATCAAATAGGCCTGAATTTGTTTTCGCTCCCGAGCAGTCTCGATATTCGGGTTAAACGTATAGTCGTGAATTTCAGCAATGATCCGAACATCCGGTCGAAGAACAGAAATCCAAAATCCCACCCAAGCATCATTCAAAGAAAGCAAGTGAAGTACATCAAGATTCTTAATTTTTCGGAGAGCCTGAACCTTTGACCAGGTCGAAGATGCAGTTGGAGTCAGGGTTATTCCCTGGTACACATCCAGATCAGTATAGGTAGGATCAGCAAAAACATGAACATCATGACCTTTTTCCACCAACCGAAGCGCAACCTGCTCCAGATTTGCCTCCTTCCGATCCTGAGTCGACTGATACGGAAGCCCTCGACTTCCCACAAACGCAATAACCATTGGGTATTGATTAACGATAACGTGCAATTATACCTCAAAAAACGTTTTGAGTAAAGAAAAACCCTCCCAATAAGTACTATTGAGAGAGCGCAAGTTAAGAGAAACTTTCTTCTTATTTGTAGGAAGCGTTTTTATTATCTTAATAACGCCTGTGCAATTATAATTCTGGTTGAGGTTGGGGAGATGCTATAGGAGTGCTCTTTGTCACTTCTGGATTTAACAAATGTTGGTAACAGTTTCCAATAACTTTCTTCATCTCGGAACCATAAACTTCCTGAAAGCCCTGGACTATGAGCCATGGCTGCTAAAAAGGTGACAAATTCACGCCCAGCCTGATTGATGTTAATTTCGGGGGTTCTCTTTTTGATCTTTTCGAGTTCTTTTGGAGTTCGCTTTCTTCCTTTGGAGAGAACAAAGTCCACAACTTTTGGTTTTGTATGAATTATTTTTACCCCTCGTACCTCAAATCGCCCTTCGTACATACGGCACTCATACAGAAAAACAGGGCAGTCCTGATACATATAAAACCACATTCCCCAGTCATTAAATTGTGAGTCTGGTGTGTCCATCTTGAATTGGCTAGTTTCAGCTGTTACTATTAAGCTAATCATAACCTATTTATTAGTATATGTCAGTAGGATCAAGTCTTGAAATCGGAAGATTAGACAATCATGGTGATCCTATCGAGGACACGGTGTTTCTTGGGTATCGATGGGCTCAAGAGCCTACCCTTCATGAGCGAGTGTTACTTTCGAGTGATTCTTTTATGAGTGAGATCGAAGGCGAGCACGTTGAAGTTGAAGGTGGCGGAATAATCCCCGGTGGATATACGTTCTACTACGGAGGAGATTTCAAGCGCGGAAATGAGAGGTTGATCTGGTTGTGGAAGGCTCTTAAAGTCCATCCTCAATACAAAGATCTCTTTCAAGAGAAAATTTTTCCTGAAATTCAACAGTTTGTAACCCAAATTTCTTTGAGACTTCGAATAGAAGAGACGGAACAATTACAGCTCAATCCAACCCCGAAATTCGATCGGTTTATTCAGGACCTCGCATTGGTAGCTCGAGAATCAATGAGACTTCCAAAAGCTAAGCAAGAAGCTGTGTTGTCTCGGCATTCAATTCCAGATGAGGAAAAGGAAGACTTGCTTACTTTGTACCGAAGAAACAAGGAACATCGTACAGGAAAATCTTTTCTAGAATCATCTTTTGAGGATTGTATTGAGTATCTTCAAAATGTTTCACTTCCAGATAGCTCTGTTTGGCTAGTCAGTGCTGGAGACATACTCTCTGACGATATTGATGACGAGCGTCTTCTGACCAAAGCCTATGAAGAAGGAGAGATTGTCGAGAAATACCGTGATCAACCAGAGCAGATGTTAAAGGAACTCTATTTCTGCGGAAGAGACACTTCAATCATGGGACATGTCTGGGACATTCCAGAACACGAACGGGTAATTCACGAATCCGATTTGACTCATTTCTACGCAGAATTTGAATAATTGAGTTTTGGAAGGATATTTAGTATAATTGATACACTATTAGCCAATATTCCCTATGATTCGATCCATCGAGACCGGAACGAACAATGAAATCTTGCGGACTAAGTCCGAGCCGGTGGCCAAGGTTACTCGGGAGATTCGGAAGTTAGCCAGAGATATGAAGGCTACCATCGGCCCTGCGGGTGGTATGGGACTTGCTGCACCTCAGATTGGGGAGCATGTTCGGATGATTTTGATCACTATTCCGGGGGAGTATTATGATGACACAGGATTTGAGGGGTGTCAGCCGGACAAGCACATGATTCTGATTAACCCAGAAATCACTCGCTTCGGTGCTGACCAGTGTTCGTTTGAGGAAGGGTGTCTTTCACTTCCTGATTATTTTGCCGATGTAGTTCGACCGTGTGAGGTTGAATTTACCGCTCTTGATGAGAAAGGAAACGAAATTGGTGGAGAGGCAACCGGAATTTTTGCCCGGATTTTACAACATGAGATCGATCATTTGGATGGAATTTTGTTTGACGACCATGTTTTGAACAAGCGAAAGAAAGACCCCTCAAAAATATATATTTAACTATATACTTCGTGAAATTAGTATTCTTTGGAACACCGCAGTTTGCGGCTGACATTATGACTGGCCTCCAGAAAAAAGGAGTAGAAATCGCAGCGGTAGTTACGGCTCCAGATGCCAAAGTCGGCCGAAAACAAATCTTGACCCCAAGTCCAGTGAAACAGCTTGCACTCGACCAAGGAATCCCGAGCTTTACCCCAGAGCGAGTAAAAGACCCGGAGTTTATACAAGAATTGCAACAAATTACAGCTGATGCTTGGCTTGTTGTTGCCTACGGAAAGATCCTCCCGCAATCTTTTTTGGATTTGATGCGAGAAAAGGTTATCAATATTCACCCTTCACGACTTCCTCAGTATCGGGGACCCGCTCCTATGCAAGCGGCTCTTCGTAATGGAGATTCAAGCACCGCCACAACCCTGATGGTGATGGATCGCAAGATGGATCATGGACCAATTATTGCTCAGCGAGAAGTTTTACTAGATCTAGATGAAACCTATCCAGAATTGGCAGATCGAATGGTTGGGGAGTGTGTAGAGCTTGTTAGTGATCACCTTCCTAAATACCTTGCTGGAGATATTCAAGCACGAGAGCAAGATCATGACCAGGCAACCTATGTTTCTCTGTTGACAAAACAGGATGGATTGATTGACTGGAATACTCCTGCGCACGATCTGTATAACCAATACCGAGCCTATACTCCTTGGCCAGGGACTTATTCGCATATTAACAGGAAAAAGATT
This sequence comes from uncultured bacterium, assembly GCA_913060955.1. Taxonomy (GTDB): domain Bacteria; phylum Patescibacteriota; class Minisyncoccia; order SW-4-49-11; family SW-4-49-11; genus CAJXTH01. The sequence continues at coordinate 3,976 of CAJXTH010000019.1, forward strand.
AATCTAGAATTTCAAGGTCTCTCAGATACTGAACTCACTCCAGGATCATGGCAGTTTGACCAAGAGCTCATTGTTGGAACGGAGAGTGGTTCCGTGAAAGTATCTCGAATCAAACCAGAGGGAAAATCCTGGCAAACTCCTCAGCAATTTATCCAAAGTTATGGCCCAACCGGAAGTTTCACTAAAACTCAATCTTAGCCTCGAAGACAAGATTGGCTATTTATTAGTGAACCAATTTTCAGAATATCTCCCGATGTCGTTAGATATGATTGAGCGTGCCTTTCAATCAGGTGAGATTGATCAAAAAACTCGAAAAAACCTTCGAGTAACCGCTTGGCGCCGATTTTTCATGGGCTATTCTCAGATTGTTGTGATTAGTGTTTCAAACATTGCTATCGCCTTGGTTCTCGGGATAGGATCTGAGATTATTAACATCATTCTTCCCTCAAAGTATAATCCGGTATTCCAGGTGTATCGTTGGGTTACTCGACTTTCCCTTCGAGGAGAATACGGAATCGAACAGGCTACGCTCGAAGCTGGATATATTTCCAAGGAACGGTTTAAGACTCGAGTAGCGAGCTTACAAACTCTGTACGATCAAACATTGGAAGGGATTAAGCTTTCAGCGCCCGATACATGGGATGTCCAAAAAATGTAAATATGTATTGACAAAAATTACTAAAGGGTCTATCTTAATAGAGTTGTGAACATTTGAGGACTTGCTATTATGCAACGAATCCCCCAGTTTGATTTTTCCGGAAAGTTAGTAGTAGGAGAAACTACTATTCAACCTGGATCACAGATCCCAGTTGAGGAGTTGTCCTTTGACGAAAGACCACAGGCTCCTACTGGAACTATTTCAATCCACACTCCGTTTCGACCTCCCATCACTAAAGAGGTCTACGAAGCACAACAGGTCTAAAAGACTATCTTAATCCCAGAGAGGGGAATCGCAATTGTGATTCCCCTTTTTATATCAACTTCTGAGGGTTAATCTCGATATCTTGTCCTCGTTCTAATACTGGGACGAGTTTTTTCTTGAGTGCTTCTGCCTCGGCTGGAGTGCTTTTGATTATGAGGGTAAATACAAATCTGCCTCTTCCTTTGGAAGAATATTTTTCAAGTGGGCCAAGTGCTTTGATTCCTACAGTTCGAAGTGCTTTTTTGGCACGGAGAGCTTGTTCGAGGGCCTTATTTCGATAGTGGTGTTGGCTATGAACGGCGATAATTTCGGTGTAGGGTGGGTATCCAAACTGTTGCCGTTCGGCGTATTCTTCGGTCAAAACAGATGAGATATCTCCACGGGCAAGTCGGTAGAGGAGTGGTTCGGCATCTTCTTCCGGGACATAGTCTTGGAAGGTTTGGATTAGGGTTTGGTCGGCAGCCGTAAATGCTTGTACTAACAACTGAGTTGCTCGTTCGAGGGTGGTGTAGTCCGGAAACCCAAGCAAGGCCTCGGCTGATGGGATAATAATCAGCGGCTTTGGGATTCCGGGGAGGAATTTTTGGAACATCGACGTTGCAAAGAGTATCTGAGCTTCCCCAGACTTGAGCTTCTCGACTGCTTCTTGTTGAGACTCTAGGGTGAGGGTGTGATCTCGGGTCAAAAATTCCGTAGTCACATGGGGAAATAAGTGGGTAATCATCCGCTCAATTTTCTCGATTCCCAAACCTCCTCTATGCAGTTCTTCTGAGCCACACTTGGGGCAGACATGAACCATTTTGAACCAGCGATTAGATTTGTGGGAAACGAGTACTTTGGATTCGGTGTAGTTCTTGGGGCGTTTGGGCATGGTATCAACCCGATGTTCAACCAACAGTGACCCAGAGTGAGGATCCCGAAGATGGTGTCCACAATCCTGACAATAAATATAGGTAGATTCTCCTCGTCGATTGACAAAGAATATTACCGGTTTCTTTTCGGCTACTGCTTCGGTTACTGCTTGGATAACCGGTTCAGAGATTGGTCCCTCGAGTCCGTGAGCGTATTGATCCATCATAGAGATAATTTGAGCCTGCTCCGGTTCCCAACTTGGCAAGCATTCCGGAACTACCGAAATATTGTGTTCATGTAATAGATGATAGCTTCGAATGCTCGGGATTTGACTTCCGAGTATCAGGTTAGATCGGTGAATTTCTGCAAGCCTCCGGGCGAGATCTTGGGTTGCGTACTGAGGTTTCATGTCAAAGGAATAGAAAGCCTCCGATGGTTCGTCCTCCAAAATTACCTGTTCCAAATCCAGAAACGGAAAGAAAATTCCTGTTCGGGTAGTGATGATACAGCGAGCCTGACCAGTTTTGACACTCATCCAAGCCTCTCGATGCTGTTTGGTAGTAAGGTCAGAAGATACAACCAATGGATCGAGATCAGCAAGGTCATGAGATACCTGAGTCAAGCGAATTTTATCGGGTACCAGAATCAAGGTCTGGTATCGAGACGAAACAATAGCGTTTCGATAGTGTTGAACCCGTTCTTGATAACTCCCGAGGACGATTTTGGGTTGAAATGTCTCTTGAATACGAACCGAAGGAGTCTGTTCTTGATTCAATATTTTGGGGTACCGCTTCATCTTGGCGGAAACTTTGGGAACAAAGGACTTCAAAATCACTCCCAGCGGGAACGCATAATACTCTGACATCCAGGTAGCAAGATCAAGTTGCTCAGAGGTCAAAAGAGGGTGTTGTGAAAAGGCTGATTCGATCTCTTTTACGCTAAAATCAGCGCTTTTTCGGAGATTTTGCTTTACGTTTGTCAAAAGTTGACAAATGATAACGATACCGGTAATATGCTTGGTACGTACCTCAATGGATACAGCGGTACCTGGCTCAACCGGATCGGGAGAATAATAAGTCAGAGACTGACTCAAAGCCCCAGGAAGTTTGATAAGTGGTGCGACTTGCAGGATATACATGAGTATATTATAATCCATTGACGGAGAATCGTGAATAAAACCAGTTGGGACTTGCTTGAAATAAGTTCCTCAGTCGACAACAAAGCCTGGAAATCCAGGTCTTCCGTTTTATTCTGATTCAGACGATATAATGAATGGACCTATGAAAAAGTACCAAATGACCAAAGATGGGCTTATTAAAGCTCAGAAAGAACTTGATGAACTTATCGCTCGACGATCAGAAATCGTGGAGAAGATTAAGTACGCCAAGGAACAAGGTGACCTTAAGGAAAACGCCGAGTACCATGAAGCCAAAAATGACATGGCTTTCAATGAGTCTCGAATTCTCGAGCTGGAAGATTTGATTCGAAATGCCGATGTAGTCGAGCACGTCAAATCAGATTTTGTAACTCTCGGATCAAAGATCAAGGTGAAAAGCAAACTCGGAGAGCGAGAGTATACCCTGGTTGGTGCATCTGAGGCAAACCCAATGGAAGGAAAGATTTCTGATGAATCTCCAATTGGATCAGCTTTTATGAATCGACAAGCCGGGGAAGAATTCGAAGTAGAAACACCTGCTGGAATTCAAACCTACAAGATTTTAGAAATTTTGGAATAAGCCTGCGTTTGCAGGTTTTTTCTATACTCGGATTGTGGTATAGTATGGTCAACTAGACACAATCCATGAAGCCATTCATTATCGTCAAACTTGGAGGAAGCGCAATCACCGATAAATCAGTCCCGTACTCGTATCGGGCGGAACGTGTAGACTCATTTGCTCACCAGATTCAACAGTTTTTGAAGCACGATCAGGGTCAACATACCTTGGTTTTGGTGCATGGAAGTGGATCATTTGGACATACCGAGGCCAAAAAATATCAGGTGAAACAAGGATTTACCACCGATCCAACCGGAGCTTGTATTACTCATCATGCCGCTCAGTCTATCAATCTCCGCGTCATGGAGAGTTTGACCACTATTGGACTCGACGTTGCCAGTATCGCACCATCCAGCATCATGACTGCCCATGACGGAACCTTGGAGCATGTTTCCTGGGGAAGCTTTGAGCGATGTTTGCTGAATAACATCACTCCAGTCTTATATGGAGATGTCATCTGGGACGCCTCCAAGGGATGTAGCATCTTTTCAGGAGAGCGCATCATGGATTTTATTGTTCAATTTGCCCAGGAGCGAGATTACGGAGTCTCCAAAGTTATCCACGTTGGAGCAGAGCAGGGTGTATATGACGCTTCTGGCACGGTTATTCCAGAAATCACCCCTGACTCAGTATCAAGCATTCCATTTGGCGAAGTCGACGGAGCAGACGTCACGGGAGGCATGCGCCACAAGGTCATGGAGTGTCTTGCCATGGCCAAGATGGGAATTGAGGTTTCCATCATCGATGGGCAATCAGATCGTTCTCTTCTGGATGCCCTTACCGGAGACGCAACTCAGGGAACACGAATAACTGGATAGTATGAAAAAATATTTTGTAACCACCCCGATCTATTACATGAGCGGTGACCCACATATTGGGCACTATTACTCAACAACCTTGGCCGATATCTTGGCCCGATACTACCGAACTACTGATCGAGGAACATTCTTTCTGGTCGGAGGAGACGAACACGGACAAAAAATTGCCGACAAAGCAGCTAAACAGGGGCTTGAACCGCAACAGTTTGTTGACCAGATCTCTCAGCAATGGCAGGACTACTGGAAGCAAATGGGAATAACCAATGACTTTTTTATCCGAACTACCAATCCTACTCACAAAGCATTCGCCCAACAAGTGATTACCCGACTTCGAGACTCAGGCGATGTCTACGAAAAAGAATACGACGCCCTCTATTGTGTGGGAGCGGAATCATTTGTAACCAAATCTGAACTTCGAGAAGGGGGACTCTGCCCCGACCACGATGAAGAACCGGAAATTGTCCACGAAAAAAACTGGTTTTTCCGATTGTCTCAATACAAAGAGCAGGTTCGTGACCTGATTGAGCGAGACATAATCGAAATCCTCCCCAAAGCCCGCAAAAATGAGACCCTGGCGCTTCTGGATAACGAATCATTTGGGGATTTTTCCGTGACTCGAGAACAAGTTTCCTGGGGAATTCCGGTTCCCTTTGATACTGACCAGACAATCTACGTCTGGATTGATGCTTTGTTCAACTACATGACCGCAGTCATCATCGAAAAGGGAATTAGTTTTGAAACCCTTTCCATAGAAGATCTGCTTCTTGCTATCTCGGATACCTGGCAGCCAGATGTTCACGTGCTCGGAAAAGATATCCTAAAATTCCACGCTATCTACTGGCCAGCATTCTTGCTTGCCCTTGGCGTGCCAGTAGAAAAATTACCAAAACGACTCTTGGTAACAGGAATGTTCCTCTCCGGAGGACGAAAAATGGGAAAATCACTCGGAAACGCCGTACTTCCCGAAGACATCATCCTAGAATATGACGAGCTTATCCCGGGACGAGGAAATGACGTGCTTCGGTACTTTGTGGTATCCGAAATGAAAGTTGGAAACGACGGAGATATCACCCCAGAGCGAGTCCGAGAAGTCTACTCAACTGATCTCGTAAAC
>CAJXTH010000020.1 GCA_913060955.1 uncultured bacterium
AACTGTTCGCTTGCTCACAGTCGACCCACTCTGGCACCTTTCCATACAAAGTACTCACACTGGCGTTCGAAAAAAGTGAAGTGATGTACATTCAAAACTATAGCACAAAATAAGTGTTGATAAAAGAAATAAAAGCTCCTGAATCATATGTGACTCAGGAGGTTATTCTTTAAGGGCGATGTATACAAATCTGCCCAATGTTTTGAAAGCCTCTTTGCGTGCTTTCCGAGTTTCTTTTCGTATCGTTTCTGGAAGTGAGAATACTAATTCCCTCGGAATCTTTAGGATACCCGGAGAGCATTCAGTAATTCCAGGAGTTCTCTTGTATCTTTGGAAGTCAGTTTCACAGACTAAATTAGTCTGTATGTGCGTTCTATCTTTTTCGGGAAGAATCATGAATATTACAAGGTTCAGGAGCAAGAAAAGTATACGATATTTCTAGGTTTATGTCAATACGTACTGACATAATAGATTGGAGAATGACTTTATGGTATAGTAAAGTCAATTTAAAGCATGTATGAAACGATTTTTGATTCATGGGTATGGGAAGTCTCTGGATATTTCTGAGTCGGAGATTCCTGCAAATGGAGGATTTTATATTTTTGATGCTGAGTTATCATCGGGCGACGCGCGAGCTTTTTTGTGGGCAGTGCCGTGGTCTCGGAAATGGCTAGCTCCCTGGAATCCGTGGGCGCAGCTACAGTTGTATCGAGCAGAAAGGAAAGAAATCCAAAAAGATGCCCTGCTTGAGAGACTCGGACAGGAGTTGCGTGAGTTTCAACCAGATCAGGTTATTTGTCACTCGATGGGAGCTCAGTTGTTGGTGAATTATGTGGAGCGGTATGGTCTTCCTGAGTCTGTGCGATCGGTGGTGTTTGTTCAGGCAGATGTGGCTCGGACTGAAGTGCTTCCAGTGATTCCGCATGTTTCTTGGTCGAATTATTGGTGTTGGTGGGATTCTGCTTTGTGGATATCTGCTGTGTTGAATCTTCGACTCCCTTGTGGTCTGGTAGGTTCAGATGATAAGATGGTTTCGAATAGGTTTTTCGGATTGTCCAAAGGACCGAATCTTCATCAGGATGTCTGGCGAGATTCTCGGCTGTATCAGATATTACGGCAATAAAAATGGATATTTTGCACACAAAGCGACGAGTTCAATTGGTGTTTTTGACTATTGCGGCTGCCAATATTATGGGGAGTATGGTGGGATTTTTGTTGATGACTTTGAATTGGGCTGATACCACCGCATGGGTTTCCATGACTACAGTAGTCGGTGTGTTATGTGGATTATTTGGGTTAGTTTTGTCTCGAGAAATGCCGATTCGGGTTCTTCGGATTGTAGTTTCTCTGGGATTTTATTCTCTGGTAGGGATTGTGGTGGCGACCTTTTTGTGGAGTCCGATTAAGCTTCCGGTCTTGTCTTTGCCAGCCTGTTTATATGTCTTTTGGAAAATGACCGAATTGGACTAGTCAGAACGATGAGTTTTTGATAGGATAATACCAAAGCTAGTAAAACCAAAACAGTATGTCCCAAGAGTCTCGCGAAAAAGATCGAGTTCAGAAGATCGATATTGATGATTTTAGCAATCAGGTTGCTGAGAAGATTGAAGTTGTGCATGATAAAGAAGGGAAGAGCATCTTGAAAAAAGATTCTTCGGGAAAGAAAAAAATTTCGCTGGATAATATTCAGAAGAAGTAGGGGGCTCGGTGAGCCTCTTTCTTGTTGATACCGTTTGTTTGATTGCAGTTTTTATTTCACCGGCGTAAAATAAAAGTAAGATAATCTATACATATGAATATACAGGAGGTTATAACAGAATTTCGAGAGCAAGGGCGCTCTCGGGAGGATTTGTATCTACAACTGTTGAATAACGGACAAACAGTTCAAGCTATTCAGGAGGCAGAAGAGTCCGTTGAAAAAGAGGGCCGATTAAATGCTCAGGATATTGCAATTCGAACGGTAGCGGTAGCCGGAGCGGTGATGGTTGGGCTCGGGGTTCTTTCGTTTGTGGCTGCGAATTGGTCAGGGTTAGGGAACTTAGAGAGGATTTCGGTAATTTGTGCCGGGATGATCGCTGCGTATTTGGGAGCTTGGTATGCTTCCTTGAAAAAGTTGCCAATCGTATATGAGGCTTTGATGTTACTTGCTAATATTATTTATGGAGCTGGAATCTTTTTGATCGGTCAAATGTATAATTTGGAACTTGAGTTTATTCATGGATTTTCGGTCTTTGCGATAGGTGTTGGAGGAATATATCTGATTACCCGAGCTAAGATTTTGCCGTGGATTGTTGGAATTGTCTCAATCTTTGCAGCTGGATCAGCCTATGATTTGTTCGCAGGATTGGTAGTAAATACTACCCTTCGGCCGTCACTGGTATTGTTGCCGGTATTGATTGCGATATTAGGAGGTATTGGGTATCTTCTTGGCAAAGAGGACACTGAGTCTCAGCAGTTTGATATTTACTAAATTTCTACCATTATGTCTTCACTTGTCTTATTTATCTGGTTATTCATAGTAGGAATTGTTGTTTGGGTTATTGTCCAAGTTGTCTCTCGGATTTCCGGATCTCATGATAAACCAGCCTCAGAAATGGCAGTAGCTTATTCAAAGGCAGACTTTCTCCGTCAAACACTGTGGTTAGTTGCTGCGTCGTTATTGGTGATTTGGTGTCGGGCAGTCGCCATTTGGCTCGGACTCGAGGTTGATTGGTATTGGTTCTGGGTATGTGTTGGGTGTCTAGCTATTCTAACTGGATTCCTGAAAAAAGCACCTCTATTATTCTTGGGGGGAATTGCACTAGTTTTTGTGGGAACGATTCAAGCTGGATTTGAGCTTGTGTATCCCTACTCTCGACAAGATACTCAACCAGTAGTATATGTCTTGGTGGTATTAATTCCGGTTGGACTTTTGGCAGGTATGAAGTCGGCTTCTCTTTGGCTCGAGGAATACCCAAAGGCTAAGAGATACTCTTTGATTCTCGAAGTATTATCGCTTGTAGGATTGTTAATTGTACCACTTATTTATGGGGCGTTATCTAGTCGGGGACTTTGGGCTGGGTTACGTGAGGAGGGGGATTTGGCTTTGACGGGATCAGTTTGGGCAATTCTATTGTTGATCTTTACTGCAAAAGACTTTGTGATCGGTCTTGCGCTCAAAGCCTGGAAAGCTGGAGTGGAGTTCACTGATTTGGTAGTACCCGCTCTCTGGGCAATTGTGTATGGATCATTTGTATTTATGCCAGGTATTGAACGTGTCTCCCGATCACGATATTACGGAAATACCACCAGTGCCTTTCCTACAGAGATGATTGCACCGGCCGTGATTATGAATGGGGTGTTTCTTGCAACAATTTCGTGGTTGCTCTATGAGGGGGTAAAGAATAAGCAAATTTGGAAGCTGAATGTATCGATTCTAGCCTTGTTTGTATTTGTTATTCAACGGTACTTTGATTGGTTTCAGAATACCTTCCTTGATCGAAGTTTGTTCTTTATTGTACTCGGAGTGATTTTCTTGGGGGCTGGGTTCCTCCTCGAAAAACTTCGAGGGCGATTGATTGATGAAGTAACAGAAGAACATCATGAAGAATAAAACATTTGCAGTGATTGCAGCTGTTGTGGTGCAGCTTGTTATCATACTGGGCTTGGTTGGATATTACCAAGGAATTGTCGATACCGGAGATGTGGTATATCTTCCTATTGAACCCTTGGATCCGACTGATCCGTTTCGGGGGGATTATGTTGAGTTTCGAATTCAGGCAGAGCGAGTGCCGGTAGAGTCATTTCGTATAGATACCGATTTAACGGAGGTTAGGAATCAATATCCAATTGGAACACAAGTTTGGGTAGAACTTGGTCCGTACCCTCAAGATGGAGAAGCCTACTCTGGAGAATCGGGAAGAAAATATTCGTATCCTCAACGAGCAGAATTGACCAAAATAGAACGAGGTGTTGAAAATGAACGCAAATGGATAAAAGGAGTGGTTCAAGGATACGATGAATCAAATAACTTTGGATATTCTCAATACTTCCTACGAGTTAGCTATGGAATTGAACAGTACTTCATCCCGGAAGGGACGGGTCGAACTGTAGATTTTCGGAACAAAGAAGCTGTGGCCGAAGTTCGGATTGGTGAGGATGGTACTCCGGTGCTTACTCAAGTATTCTTGGATGGAACTCCTTGGCCGTAGGGATTATTGGTATTCTTGGAGTGTTCCTCGGATAGTATCTACGGACGCTATCTTTTTTTCTGCAAAAACTTGCAGTAGTTCCTGATTGAGTCGAGAAAAGACGGGGATGTTTTCTGATTGGTAGGCGGTTCCAATTTGAACAGCAGTTGCACCAGCCAACAGGAAGTCGTATACATCTCGGCCAAAGCTGATGCCACCGACCCCGATAATATCTATTTGGGTGTCTTTGAGGGCTTCATGAAACATCCAGACATTGCCAAGAGCGATTGGTTTGATCATCGATCCAGATAGTCCACCGAGTCCGTGTTTTGGCTTGATAATCGGTCGGTCAGTTGCAGGATCAATAACGAGGGTGTTTCCAACTGAGTTGATTAAGGTAACAAAGGAGACTTGGTGTTGAGTGATACAGGAACAAAAATCTCGAACCAATGCTGGATCGAGAAGGGGAGGAAGTTTGAGGCCAAGAGGTTTGGTTGATTGGATTTGCTCGAGTAATCTGTCTGTTGCTGTTAGGTCATAGGCTGTTTGAGGTTTTCCAGGGATGTTGGGACAGGAAAGATTGAGTTCGATGGCATCAACAGGAGTGTCTTGGAAGGCTTGGATTATGTGGAGGTTGTCCTCTGGGGATAACCCGGAAACACTGGCAACAATTGGTTTTGGGGAGGTTTCTTTCAGAATTTGGGCATATTCCAGATAAGCTTGGTAGCCGTGATTGGGAAGCCCCATACTTTGTTGGGCTCCTCCAGTAAATTCGACATACCGTGGTTCTGGATTTCCCGGTCGGGAGTCTATGGTACAGCTTTTCATCATGATTGCAGCTGATTCGGAGGTCTGGAGTGCTTGGAGTTCTTCGAGGGTGGTATCTCGTGGTCCTGAGGCGTTCAAAATACAGGAATTAAGAGGAATTCCTGCAAGAGTTGTGGATAGATTCATATTGGGGTGATTAATTGTATAGTGTACGCCTGTTTGGTTGAGCTGTGAAGAGGGGAGGGTGTATAATAAAGGAAATAATCTTGATTTATGAAACACATACTTATTTTGACAATCTTGTGGGTTCTGGGAGTTTCCTCTGTTGCGGCCCAGGAGCAAATTTTGAGTTACCAAATAACAGGAGTGGTTAATCTGGATCGATCGATTGTGGTCGAAGAAGAGGTCGTTTATGACTTTGGTGAAGCCGAACGACAGGGGATCTTTCGAGTGATTCCCTTGGATGGGATTGGGGATTTAGAATTAGTCAGTGTAGAACTCAACGGAGATCCAGTGAACTATGTGGTTGAGGATGAGTCTCCGTTTACTGTTCGGATTGGGACTGAGGGAGAGTTTTTGACCGGACAACAGGAGTACCGATTGGAATATCAACTGATCGACGCTGTTCCATATTTTTCCCGGCAAGATATTGATGAGATGTATTGGAATCTGCTTGGGAATCAGTGGGAGGTGCCGGTTTGGAATTTCGTAGGAACCTTGGTCTATCCAGAGTCTGTTGCTGCTGGGATAACAGGAATCGAATGTTATGTCGGTGAATATGGATCGAGTGAGAGGTGTGAATATGCTCAGGAAGAATTAGAAATTCAAGTGGCAGCTCAAAATCTGGGTGTTGGAGAGGGGCTTACCCTTGCTGTTGGGGTAGAGCCAGGGATATTTGAATACCCAGGAATTATTGCGCAGTACCGACACTGGATTGATCTGGGAGGAGCTTTAGTGTTGTTCATTATCCTTTCAGGAACTGCCTATTTATGGTGGAATCGATTTGGACGAGATATCCCGGTGAAACGACCATTGGTACGTGAGTTTGAACCACCACAAGGATATCTTCCGGCTGAAGTGGGACGTATCAAGCATATGTATCCTCGATCTTCCCATATTGCGGGATTGATCATCGACCTTGCCCGTCGAGGCTACTTGTCGATTGAGGAAAAGAAAAAGGGGCTTTGGGGGAAACAGTTTACGCTCCGCAAAGAACGGGAGCGGGATGACCAGATGAAAGACTATGAACAATGGCTCTATACAAAATTATTTGCCGGACGGACCTTGGTCAGTACTAGTGACCTCCAAAAAGAAGACTTTGGATCAGATGTTCAGAAGCTGTATAGCAAAATCTATGATCAGGAATTGGCTGATATCTTTGTCCGAAAACCTGGAATATTAGTCGGAGTCGGGGTTGTGATTGGAGCTCTGATTGCAATGGTCGCGATTTTTAGCTTGATTGGTGGTTGGATTGGAATTGGAATAGTCTGTATTCTGTGTTCGTTACTGTGGTTTGTAGTGGCAACTCTTATGCCCAAACGAACTGTCATGGGAGCAGAAATCTATCAGCATGTTCTGGGGTTTGAGTATTACATGCAAGTCGCCGAAAAACATCGAATGGAATTCCAGGAGCGAGAGCAGATCTTTTTTGAACTACTCCCGTATGCCATTTCTCTCGGGATTGTCACCAAGTGGGCAAAGGCCTTTGACGATATTGATCTAGAAGCTCCGGACTGGTATCGGGGAGACATTCAGGCATTTTCTGCTGCTACCTTTGCCTCTCAGCTGTCTTCGAATATGTCGTCATTCATGGTTCAATCTGGCGGAGCAGGAAGTTCCGGATCCAGTGGAGGAGGATTCTCCGGCGGTGGTGTCGGAGGAGGGGGCGGAGGCTCTTGGTAAAACGTAAATGTTAGAGTAGGCACTTTGACAACGCAGTGGTTCTCTAATATTATACTAAAATATAACGATAAAAATACATGGGGAATTGGATCGGAAATTAATCTTTTGTTAATCCTTGCTTTACTAGGCTTACTATCTGTTGAAATCCTTCAGATAGTTCTTTGCTTTTGATAACAATAGATATTGGTGATTCGTTGAATACTGTCAAAATTAACTTGTCATCACACGCTGTAAAATCTACCGGTTGGTCAAAGTCACTTTTATCGACAAAGGTGACCTTCCTAAGAGAATGTCCCTTTTCATAGTCTCCTTTATCACTCGTATAAACATAGTCTGATAATATTTTGCGAGAGAGCTTTCTTGCCTTTAAGTTTTCTATATTTTTTCTCGAAAAAACTGCACTAACGCAATCCTTGTTTGATATTCCAGCAATATACTGAGAATTAACTTTCAAAATTTCATCTCTTATGACAACTTGGAGCCCCTCATCCCCTTCGTAAAATCTAACCTGAGGTTTGTTATTCGAAGATTGTGTTACCGAGAAAAAGTTTTCCAAATCGGGTAAAATACTCTCTATAGTATCTTCCTTTTTTGATAACTCTAATTTTTCTTGAGCTACAATAGACCGTATTTTTTCCGGTGCTTCTACAGTAAAGTACCTTTTCTTCCCTTTCATCACTGATGACATCAACCCCTTTTTCATAAGAGATTCAACCGCCAAATATGTTGTTGCTCGATTTACTCCAGAAAGTTGAGAAATCGTTTGAATGGTAGAGGTTCCTAACTTAATTGAGGCAAGATAAGTTTTAGCTTCTTTATCGGAAAAACCAAGTTGAGCTAATTTTGTTAGAATAGAATTCTCCATATAAATGTTAGTAACTTCTGTCAAATATATACTGTATTTGTTTTAGAGTCAAATTATAGTGCTTGGTAGCTTGACATTTTGCCTCATAGGTGTACCATGATCGCAAGTATTCGCTAATTTAAGCGATGTATGAAATGGTTGCGAAGAATAATTTGGGGATCGGTTGCGACCTATGGATTGATAGGAGTTGTTGCATCTGGGTTCACCCTGGTATTTCGATTGGGACTTGATCTCAACCTTGGTATGCCAGTTGGTACTGTACTGGCGTTTGCTATGATGGTTGCTTTGCTTGGGTTTGTGCCATTACTTCTTGTAATAGTATTGATCTCGGTTGTTGATCTGATATTGAGTATTTTAGGATCTCCTCAAAAGATAGTGGGAAGTTGGAAACTGTATTTGGTGGGTGGTTTGCTGGCTACAATAGCTGCTTCGGCTTCGCTGATAAATGATATTGTGGGGTTGATTTATGTGCTAGGTGCATTGCTAACTATTACAGGAGTCGCTCTTCATTCCATATCCAAGCCTGATACTAGCAAGGTGCTAGAAGGACAAGAGAGTTATTGGTATGAGAATGGCTTGCTTCTCTTAATAATGCTGGGAATTGTTCCGCTCTTGTTTGGATTGTATGCTCGAAATCTGCTGACCTCTATTTGGGGAGTATCGATTATTACGGTTACTTCCTTGGTAGCTATGTTAAAGTCTGGCCAATCTTCGCGGTTCCGGGTGGTGATGATCGGATTCATTTTGGTCTATGCTACCTGGATCAATTTGGATCGGCTAGTGTTACGGATGTCTTGGGAACAAGTCTCAACCTGTGAAGAGTATCCACTGTATCTGTCAGTTGGCACGCTAGGGGGATACTGGCTTGAATCAGTCTATCTTTGGTATACGCCAACGGCAGTTCCGGGAGTGTTTCGATATGAAGGATCAAGTTTGGATAGAAACAGTCAGCAATACGTTGTGAAGCAATTTGGTGATCAGTATCAGGAATGTTTGGATCGGGACAAGCTTCCGAGTCCAAGTATGTTGTAAAGAAACTCTATGAATAAGATTCGAACAGTGATGTACGGAGTACTCTGGGTATTTGTTGTATCACTCGGAGCGCTTGTCTTAGCAGCGATTCTGAGAGTCTATGCTGAAAGTACCGTTGTTGATATGGGGCAAAGTCTACGATACACAACCTCTTTTTATGAGGCGAATCCTCAGTATCGCCGGATTTCTAATCTCGCCGGACTGGTGTTTATTGGAGGGCTCATCGGATATGTTACTTCATTAGGAGCGATTGGACTGGCGCTTGCCCATGATATTGTCCAGCGAATCGCGGGGACTCGGAAGTATATTTCTCCGGTATGGTCAGTCTGGGGAGTTGGGATCGGTTTTTTAGGAGCTATCATCAGTACCGTTGTACTTTCTGGTGTCAGTATGTTGATGGGAGCAGGAATTGTGTATGTTGGATTCCTCAATTCGTTATTCGAAAGAGTCTCTATTGAATGGTTGGCGATTATTCCTTATGGATTTTTAATCCTATCTGGAATTTCAGGAGTGGTTGCTTTGGTTCAGTATCCGAAATTTCGATCAAAGAATCCGAGCGAACCAACTGAACCTCAGGGTGTTGGGAGTTTTGTTTGGGATAATGTGCTGCTTGCTAGTATGACTCTGTATGCAGTTCCGCTATTCTTTGGGTATGTCGTGCATGCTACGGTTGGTGCTCCGGTGTTTGCTCTA
>CAJXTH010000021.1 GCA_913060955.1 uncultured bacterium
CAATCAATTTGGCTTGCTCCAGGTCTACACCAAAAACCACCCCATATAGGGGTGGTTTTGAGTGTGGACCTGACTGGAGTCGAACCAGCGACCTCCTCGGTGCAAGCGAGGCGCTCTAGCCAGCTGAGCTACAGGCCCATAGATAGTGTGTACGAGTAGTACTATAGCAGAGTTTGTCTATCTTTGCAATACCAACCCCTTGCAATCTAACCTAAGAGGCGTATGGTAAAACCATGTAGAGTTCGTGGCAATTACCATGAAATGCTGTATGATCTTTGTTCGAAGTTTGTCACCAGTAGCCCTAGGGCTACTTGATGATATTGGGTTAGCAGCCCTTTATCCAATCCTACCGGGATTCTTAACAAATCCCTACCTAATCCCAATTCTATTCCTCGGCCAGTTTGCCTGGTCTTACCGGAGCATGGTGAACGATCTGTTTACCATGATTGAACAGGATGGCTAGTTCATTATACTCTCACACCACCCATTCGTGATGTGAGTTTTTATTTTTTAAAATGCGCGTATACGAGCGACCCCAGTTCCAAGGCCATTACGACTCCAATTACCACCGCCTGCCAAGAAATCCCAACCAATACCACATGCCCAAAGATGGCCAGCCCCGCAACATAGGTAACTCTGTGCAGTTTCTTCCAAGCTCCTTTGAGCATCCGAGTAGACCAGGTATTAGAGGTCAAAAACATCGGTAGGGTCAAGGTAAGCGCAACGGCTCCAAAGATCTGATACAGTGGAAAAGTCAGTGACAACCCAAACAATACTGTTGGCAAAATTTTAATTCCCAGATAATGAACAAACGCAAACACAAACATCAGAATGCCCAGCTCACGCCGTATCGGCAATAAATTTGCAATAATAGGCTTTCCGACCCCAGTATGAAGCCCATATCGCCGTATCATACTGGGTAGCAACGTAAGCACATAGAGCACTAATCCAATCGTCCCCGCCCACAACGAGTACTGCTCACGGCCGAGAGGACCTAAAAGAACCAATGGTACAAAGGCTAACGGCGAAAGATACACGAGATATGGAGCAGTCTTTTTCATATGGTTTTGGATACTATGTTGATATAGTATCACATTCATTGGGGTATTATACAATGTTCCACGTGGAACACCTCAACCAAAAAACCGGGGAATACCCGGCGACTGTTACGTTGTGATTTGGTTTGATTGAGTTGTAATGCTCTAGAGCGGAATTTACCAAGACATAATCATGCCTTGGTCACATATTTTATTGTATCAAAGATTCAGATTTTGAGTCAATAGAATTATTGCTTTTTATGCTGTTTTCCGGTACTATAAGCCCTAGGATAACTTGATCACATGAACGCACACATTCGAAACATTGCGATTATCGCACACGTTGACCACGGAAAAACCACATTGATGGATGCTATTTTGCAGCAAACAGCGGTTTTTCGGGAAAACCAGGAAGTTCAGGAACGAGTCATGGACTCGATGGACCTTGAGCGAGAAAAAGGAATTACTATTCGGGCTAAAAATGCTTCTGTACAGTATAAGGACTATACAATCAACTTGATTGATACTCCAGGTCACGCTGATTTCGGAGGAGAGGTTGAGCGAGTGCTTCGAATGGCTGATGCAGCAGTTTTGTTGGTCGATTCCAAGGAAGGGCCGATGCCTCAGACCAAATTTGTCTTGCGAAAGGCTCTCGAACAGGGAATGCGCGTGGTAGTTGTGATCAACAAAATTGACCGTCCAGATGCTCAACCTGAAGTTGTAATTGATAAGACATTCGATCTTTTTGCGAACTTAAACGCAAATGACATGCAGTTGGATTTCCCAATTGTGTATGCGTCAGCTATTAATGGGTCGGCATCCCTTACAGAAGACCAAGAGGGAAAAGACTTGACTGACTTGTTTGAGGTGATCTTAAACGAGGTCCCCGCCCCAACATCACCAATCGAGGAGTCATTCCGAATGCTTACTCTCAATCTCCAATACGACCGGTTCAAAGGGAAAATGGCTATTGGAAAGATTGACGCAGGAGTGGTCAAGAAAGGTATGTCAGTAGTACGAATTGACCGAGAGGGAAATGAAACCAAGCACAGCATCACCGCTTTGATGCGATATCAGGCCATGAATGTGGTTGAGGTAGACGAGTTGGTTGCTGGAGATATTGGAGTTATTGCCGGAATTGACTCGATCGAAATCGGAGACACCATTTCTGACGCCGCAAATCCAATCCAAATTACTCCAGTAGAAGTTGAGTTGCCGACACTTCAGATGGTATTTGCGATTAACGACAGTCCATTTTCTGGAAAAGAGGGGCAATATTCAACTTCACGAATGATTCGAGACCGCTTGTACAAAGAACAAGAGACAAATATTGCACTCAAGGTAGAAGACACGGAAAGCCCAGAAAAGTTCTTGGTTTCCGGACGAGGAGAGCTTCACCTAGCCGTTTTGATCGAGACTATGCGACGAGAAGGGTACGAATTCTCAGTAGGACGACCCCAAGTTATTTATGTCGAGCAAGACGGTCAAACCATGGAGCCATTTGAACAACTCTTTATCGAGGTTCCCGAGACCTACAGCGGAAAAATCATTGAGGCCATCAACAAGCGACACGGGGAGCTTCAGAATATGGAACTTACTGAAGCCGGAGATTCCAAGCTCGAGTACAAAATCAGTACTCAAAACCTAATTGGTCTCCGGAGCACCGCTCTGACACTATCCAAGGGGACCGTGATCATGAACAGCTCGTTTATGGAATACGCTCCGGTAGGACAACACATCAAAGGACGAAGTACCGGGTCAATTGTATCTTTGGAAAGTGGAAAAATCACCAAGTATGCCCTCGATGGAGCTGGAGATCGAGGAGAATTCTTCATCTCGGACGGAACCGAGGTGTACCCCGGAATGGTCTTGGGAGAAGCAAACCAAGAGTTTGACATTGAAATCAACCCAACCAAATCCAAAAAGCTCACCAACATGCGAGCTTCTGGATCGGACGATGGAATTTTTGTGGCTCCTCCGCGAGATATGTCTTTAGAGGCTTGTATTGAATACCTTTCTGATGATGAACTTCTGGAGGTTACCCCAGAGTCACTCCGCATCAGAAAGCGAATTTTGGACGCCAACGAACGAAAACGATCTCGATCAAAGTCTAAGTAAGGGTTACAAAAAAGTCCTGTCATCCTCAACTTGATTGAGGATCTCGTGATAAACGAACAAGATTCCCGATCGTCGGATCCCCTCCCGGGACACCATGAATGGTTTCCCGACCTTCCGAATATGGAAGTAGAGAATACCAGTATATTAAATAAGCTGATACAAGGCTCGGGCAATTTTCATCGAGTCATGACGAATCAGGGTCCGTACCAACGGATCCTTTTTGTTTGTATTCACAAAAATCTCCTCTGCGAGTAAATCTGTACCTATTAGACGTGTTTTTCCTAGACTCAGAGAATTCCCCTCTCGTAAGACCGGCGCCCCTTCATGAGCATATTTTTGGACTAATTCAGCTTCCGGTTGGCGGGTATTGTATAAGGCAACATCGATTGTAGATGCTCCAAGCTCGTGTTGAACCTCTTGGATGAACCGCTCCACCGACCAATTCGGACAATGTTCGAACTTGGCCATAAGGTTCACGTTATACACTACTCGGGCAGAAGTCTCCTGGAGAGCCTCTTTCATCCCCGGTACAATGAGCGCTGGAAGAAGGCTACAGTACAAGTTTCCTGGTCCAATAACTACCAAGTCGGCTTCTAAAATAGCTGTTCGGGCAGCATCATTCAACTTTGGTTGAGGAAAGAGTGAAAGTTCTTTCACTGGATTCGTTCCCAAATCAGTATCTCCAATCCGGTCTTCTCCTTCTACTACTGTTCCATCGCTCAAAACTGCTTTAAGATTCACGTTGTTGGTAGTTACCGGAAGAACCTGTCCTCGGATAGAAAGCACGTGTGATGCCGTCTCGAGAGCCTCCTCAAAATTTCCAGTAATTTTTTCCAACGCAGAGAGAAACAAATTCCCAAAGTTATGCCCAGAAAGCTCTCCAGAATCAAACCGATAGGTAAACAGCTGTCGCATGATCTCAGGAGACTCAGACAGGGCTACCAGACACTGCCGAGCGTCCCCCGGAGGCAAAACCCCCAATTCATCTCGAAGTTTTCCGGTAGATCCCCCGTTATCTGACATCGTTACAATCGCTGTCAAGTCGAGATCACGAAAGAGTTTGAGCCCCGATAATACGGTAAAACTTCCCGTTCCTCCGCCAATCATGACGACCTTTTTCTGTGTTAAATGCATTATTTTGTGGATAAACTGTGTGTAAATTGCGAATAATCGCGGGTTATCCCCGAGATATCCACACATGGTATGATTATATCAAACAGATAGAAACACAAAAAGCCTTCAAATCGAAGAAAAACCTAAACCAACCCAAGCAAATCTATCCGGATAAAAGGCGTCTCCTGCTTGGGTGACGCTTTTGTGTATATACCATGATTCTCTCACTTCTCCTCTTACTACTGGGGCTCACCAGCACCCTTGGAACCAGAACCGCCCTGGCCCAATTCCAAACCCAATCAGTAGATAGTCCGTTTTTAGTAGAATATGTGTATTTGAGCGACTGTATTCTCGCCCTTACCTTGATATACCTGTTGGTACGAAAGGCCATTCCCAGAAACATAGTTATCATCACAAGCAGCATTACTACTGGAGCAGCATTACTTTCCTTAGATGATCCATATCCAATTCTTGGATATCTGGCTACTGTTCGGCTCGGAATCACAGCTCTGGTCATAAGCTCTGTTGTGCGACTGGGCCAATTTCGTTGGGTCTTTTGGGGATTTGTGGCCGGGATCGTGTTTCAAATTGGTATTGCCACTACTCAAATGATCCGACAGTCAAGTATTGGACTCCAACTTTTGGGAGAGTCAGTATTTAACTCCACCTTAGCAGGAAGAGCAAAAATAGAGCTCTGGGGACGAACACTGGTTCGTGTTCCCGGTCTCTATTCACACCCCAATGTATTTGCTGGAGCAGTTCTGGTTGCCAGCCTAGGCGTTTTTCAATCCTATGCTCCCAAAATCATTCCTTGGATAATTGTGGCGACGCTTTTCCTTCTCATGAAAATTGATCACTACCTTATCTCGTATGTTCAGGGGATATGGATCGCCGGTACGGCAATAGGATTAACACTCAATCCCCCTGCCATCACAATCCCCAAATCAGCTATTGTTCCACTTTTTGCACTCATCAACGGAATACTCTTCCTGACCGGATCAAAGTCTGTACTCGGACTAGCAATTCTTATCCAACTCACATTCTTGACCATCTGGGCTGGACGAAAAATGTTCCACGTGGAACATTTTCAAAAACCATGGACCTGGATGTCATTTCCTATCACAACATTCACATTTTTAGGTCTTGTCCTCGGAGCCCC
Source organism: uncultured bacterium (assembly GCA_913060955.1). GTDB lineage: Bacteria > Patescibacteriota > Minisyncoccia > SW-4-49-11 > SW-4-49-11 > CAJXTH01. Next base: position 5,428 of record CAJXTH010000021.1, read on the forward strand.
GTGGGTCATCGAACTCACCACCATTCAAAATAGAATCTTTTTCGTAAACCAAACACTTTCGATCCTTTCTACCCAATGGCTCTTTGGAGTCGGATTGAGCCAATTTGTGGCCGCTCTTCCGCCCGGATTGCCACTTTGGAGATATGAGCCAGTTCACAATATTCCGCTACTTATTACCGCAGAACTCGGGGTAATCGGCCTCCTTGCCTGGATATCTCTCATCCTTCTTTGGTGCTACACACTTATCAAACAATCCCATGCCACATCAAAATAATCGGAAGCGTGGTGATCTCGGAGAACGACTCGCCTACAAGTTTCTTCAACAGAAAGGATTTGAGATCATCGACACCAATGTTCATCTGGGTAAATATTCAGAGCTAGATATCATCGCAATTCAAAATGACGTTTTGCATATTATTGAAGTAAAAACCCGAATAGTATGTGGATATCCTGGGGAAAATCCTGAATTTCCCGTGTATAACGTCACAAAACGAAAACTTTCTCATATAATGAAAGGGGCGGAAATCTATATCCAGAGCAGAAATATGACCAACCTTGACGTTACGGTTGATGTGGTAGGCGTGGTTGTGGATAAGATGTTGAAAAAAGCCTGGATACAGCTCTTTCCCAATGTTCTTGAAGGAGTTGATTGAAATGTTCCACGTGGAACATTTGACCAGATTACTATCTACTTGCGCCCAAGGGGGCTTTCGGCTACAATAAGTCAGTACCACTGCTAGGGTGGCGGAACTGGTAGACGCAGCGGACTTAAAATCCGCCGGTGGTAAAACACCGTAAGGGTTCAAGTCCCTTCTCTAGCACTGAATAAAACACCTCCCTTTTTTGGGGGGTGTTTTTTATTTAGTGCGAAGAGAGAAAAGTCCAGTGGACTTTTCGTAAGGACTTGAAGGACGGAGCCAGTGCAAGTTTTCCGACGCAGGAGGAAAGGCGTAGCACGCGAGTCCCGCCTGGAGGAATTTTTCGTCAGAAAAATTACCGGAACGGCAAGTCCCTCTCCTAGCACAAATACAGAGCCCGCTTCGGCGGGTTTTATGTTTGTACTAGAGTCCAAGGTGCATTTCTGCACGTTGGATTTATAGATTCAAACCTGTAAAGAAGTGGAACGGCAAGCGTTCCGCTACGAAATACTATTTCCCCTATTCAAGTCGATTCGGTACGTTTTTGAGAAGAGCTTATCTGTCCGAGCCAGACAAGAACGCCTATAAGAATACCGTTCGGTGCGCTTCCACTCGATAGGATACATCCTATGAAATCATAATCTAAGCGAGTTTATAAGATCGACGAAGACGAAAAGGGTCGGGAAAACGAAAACCGAGGGGTTTTGGAAAATACGAAACATTTTGTACGGATACAGACTTGAATTTCTCTTCATGATCAAAAAAAATCAGCGAGGCCGCCGACTTCACAGAATAATTTATACTCAACAAGCTCTATTCTTTGGTCTTTTCAAAAGTGCCGTACAACACCACCCAGGCCAGCACAAAGATGACAGCCAAATCATTTTTCCAGAATGGAGTATCAAATAATCCGTAGGCAAGAATACTTACCATCGGAAGTGATAGGAGCCATTGAGATGATAGGCTGGTTTTAACTGTTTTCCAAGCTATGAGCCCTAACCAGACAACTCCCAGGATTCCAGCATGAATCCAAAAAGCAAGTGCAAGGTTATGTGGTTCTGGTACAAGCCACTCGTGTGGAGGGAAGTATAGTGTTGGAATCACTTCGGTATACACGCGGGAGAAATCAGCGTGCCCAATTCCCAGGATTGGATTTTCTTGAATAATCTCCCAACTTGCGTGCCAAATTTGGACGCGAGATGATACTGAATTCCGCTCAGTCATATCAAATAGGTTTTGGAACTTCTCTGTTTGCAACTGCCAGGCTCCAAATCCAGTTGCGAGGACTAAAACTAGGTATGAGAGACCAAGTATTGTTTGGGAAGCAGTATGACTGCGACGCCTCCACAAAAACCGCCCGAGAGCCATTCCAGAGGTCAGGAGCAGGGCTCCAAGGGCGGTATATGACTGAGACGCAAGAATACCGAGGATCAAGATAGCTACTACTGACACTCTTACCCTTTTGTTCGAAAAAATGCCTGGGAGAAGAGAGAAGAACACCACGGGGGTTAGATAGAGCCCGATATAGTTTGCAAAGCCTCCTTGGGTCAAATTTGGGTCCGAACCGAATCCAAACCAGGCGGTTGGTCGATATTGAAGATTTTGGGCAAGAATCAGCTCAATCAACACCCAACCCGCCATAACTACTCCCGAAAATATCACACCACGCACCACGTTTTTTCGGAACGATTCGTCATACCAAGCGATCAATCCCAATACCCCAGGTACAACAAAGTATGATTTCCAAATCCCCAGTGAGTCAATCAATTGATCTGAAGCAATGACTCCAATGACACTAAGAACTCCAAACCCAAGCCAACGTGGGGACTGGATCGTTTTCATGAAGAGAGGTCGAAGCGATGTCCGGTGTCTTACAGCCCAACCAAGAATCACACCCCCTGCAGCAACCTCAAACAGATTAGTGGGGATTCCGAGTACTGAAAATCGAACGATATACCAAGGAAGCAGCATTCCAAGGATCATAGCGGAATACTTCATAGATCTAAATTGCTAAGAGAATAATAAGGAAAATCAGAATGTGCGGGAAAAAGATGCTATTTACAAACATAGAATGCACCAAGATGGCTGACCAAGCGGCAATAGCCCCATACGACATGGTTTGCTCTATCAGGGATTTAGATTGCATTCCTTGGCGCACCCAATGAAGCATTTGGGCTCCAATCATAGACACAAACAGCGAAAGGCCGATGATTCCGGAAGTAAGCCACAAGGTCAAAAGACTACTGTCTCGCCCAGAAGCAGAGTTAAGCTCAGAAGGAACAATCGATTGGTACTTGGTGCTGTTATACCCGATTCCAATAAGAGGATTTTGTTCAATATCTTCAATAGTTTCAAGCCAGTTTTCTACCCGCAATGAGGCTGTTACGTCGAGTTCGAGTGCTCCCTGAACACGCTCCTGAAGGCGCGGTGAAAACCCAATAGCCGCAACGACAATAGCAATCGCTACGACGAGAGCAATTCGCGATAACATCAGAGTAAGTACACCAATTCCAATAAGGTAGGCCAGCAACGCACTCCGCGAGTAGGTAAGAAATAGCGCAAAAAGCATCACAGCAATCGACCCGAGCCAGACAAGCCCAGAACCCTGCAGAAAAGTCATTCCCTGAGCTCGAATATGTACTAACACTCGAGCGGTTACAATCGATAGAGCTACTCCCAAGAATCCCCCTAAAAAGTTCGGGTCATACCAGGTAGAAAGCAGTCGTCCTTGGTGAGGATCCCACCCATATTGAGCCATAAAGGAAAAGTCCGGAAATAGTATCAGTTGCACAAACCCAAGGAGAGACAAAGCAACTCCGGTCCCGCAGATTGCCCACCAAAATTGGTGCAATGTTTGCTCTCGATCCCGATCGAGCATATCTGCAAATGGGACCAATAGTGCCAAGTAGGCGGCCAGTCGAATCCAATATAACAGAGACCCGAGTTCTCCTCCCACAGCAGGGATTTCATGTATCCGAAACAACAACCCACCTAACAAATATCCAAGAAAAACCACTGCCCAGACGAATATCGGTCGGAATGGTACCGGCCGACGAACTCGAAGAGCATTCAAGGCCCACCAACCCAAATAGACAGGTACCAAAAGGTCAGTAGCAACACCAAGTCCCGGAACCCGAGTGATTTGCCCGGTAATTACTGATATGATCAAGATCCAAAAGCCCAAATACATATATTGCTGGCTATCTTTTCTCTAGAATAGCAAGAATCCGCACAGTTAGCCAATGCAGAGGGCCAAACAGGACGTTCCAAGCTGGCGAATACCACTTGGCAATAAATGTTCGAGCACT
>CAJXTH010000022.1 GCA_913060955.1 uncultured bacterium
GTTGTAGGCAAGTAATGTACCATTTCGATCATAAATATTTCCTCGTGGTGGGATAATGTATTCTTCTCCCGGATTGGCAAGGAGTTCTGACGGGGATTCACTTCCTGAAACCTGGAGTTGGTAGGCTCTTCCCCAGAGTAATCCCAAGGTACCAATCGAAAGCAACAAAGCCACAATCAAAACAAGTCGATTGTCTGGAGATTCCACATACAAAGCCGAAGAATCATCTCTATCCAAAAAGATGTCTTCCGGCGTGATATCGTGAGTATTATTCGAAAAGAGTTTCATTCCATTGTTGGTTATCCGCAAAGGCAAGTATAATCACAAACCAGATCATATTTACCCCAGTATGCACCATCACTGATAGTACAGCGTCAGGGCTTCCTTGGGCTAAAAATCCAAACTGCAATACGCCCAAAAATAGAGCAGCCAGGACACCTTGCACAACCCAAGCTTGGTTCAAAAATCGTTGTGCAAAGATCAATCCTCCTGTCCAGACAGCATGAACAGCAATTACATTGGTGATACTCGTAGCTGAGAAGGTTCCATAGGTAAGAACGATCAAGATCATAACGATCAACGCTTCTTTGATTCTTCCAAAAAGGATCAGCGGCAGAGCAAACCCCAGAGCAAAATCTGGTACAACAGATCCAGGGATAAGAAGAGATACCAGGAGAGCAACCAATACTGATAACAGATAGAGAATTGCCTCAGTCATACTATTTCAAAATAAATACGGTATGAATTCTTCGGAGATTAATCGGATAATCCACAATGATTTCGTGGAACAATTCGCCCTCATTTACCTGCTGGACGGTCCCGACAACGAGACCTGCTGGGATTCCCCCAACTCCAGAGGTGAAAATTGGCTGATCGATGGAAACTTGTTCAACTTTTGGTACCAGATCAACGAAGAGCTCGGTCCCAAAGGAACTTTTGAGTACACCTTGAGAAGAAACTTCATTTCCAATTTGAACTCCAACGGTACTTTCAGAATCTGAAATAAGCTGAATTCGGGCGGTATCCGCGGTAACCTCTGTGACCATTCCAATCAAATATCCCAAATAAATTACCGGTTGGTTGGCTGAGACACCTTGCTCCGATCCTACATTGACCAACAGAGTACTCCGCAAAAAGTTATTATCAAACGAGATAACATTTGCTTTGAGAGGAACTAATCCTGTCTCATTTTTGGTCTCAATAGCACTTCGCAACAGTTCATTTTCTTGCTTGAGATATAGCAGACTGGCAATCTCCGCTTTGAGTGAAGCAACTTCTTGTACTGGATTTTGATCACTGGGTAACACATCATTTCCAACTGCTGCGGTAATTGTTCCACTAATAGCCGAAATCCCATTCAAAAACACCGTTCGGATTGGGCGAATAGCAAACGCTCCTACTAACAAGAGCAGAGTAATTCCCATAATAATTGCTGTTTTTCCGATACCTCCAGGACTCATAATTACATTTTTGGCCGTTTACTCATATCAAGAGGGACAAGAACTTCTCGGAGATTATCCAGGTCCTCCAAGACCATTCCTGAGCCACGTACTACAGCGGTCAGTGGGTCTGCAGCCACAAAAGTCGGGACATGCGTCACATTTGTCACAAGCTTATCAAGTCCTCGCAATAGACCTCCTCCACCAGCCAAAATAATTCCACGCTCCATGATGTCCCCGATCAATTCTGGTGGGGTTTCTTCGATAGAAGATTTAATACTATTTACAATAGTCATCACAGAACCAGAGATTGCTTTTCGCGCATCAACATCTGTAATCACTTGTTCTTTTGGGAGTCCGGTGATAATATCTCGCCCTCGAATTTCCATTTCTAACCGATCTTGGAGTTGAACAACTGAACCAATTTTGATCTTAATATCCTCCGCGGTTCGTTCTCCAATAGCAAGCTTAAAGTGGTTTCGAACATAGCGAATAATATCGTTGTTCATTTTATCTCCGGCCACTCGCAAACTCCTATCGACCACAACTCCTCCCAGCGAGACCACCGCTATTTCTGTGGTTCCACCTCCAATATCCACAATTATACTTCCCGTGGCCTCCTGAATTGGAAGGCGAGCACCAATAGCTGCTGCAATTGGCTCCTCGATCAAATATACTTCTCGGACACCAGCGTTTCGGGTGGCGTCATACACCGCTCGTTTTTCTACCTCGGTTACCCCCGAAGGGATTCCAACCACTACCCTACTCCGAAGTCGATGAAAAAAACCTCCCTTAGTTACTTTTTGAATAAAGTACTTGAGCATTTGTTCGGTCACCTCAAAGTCAGAGACAACCCCATTTACCAGTGGACGCGTAGCAACAATGTGAGCAGGTGTTCGTCCAACCATGGTCTTTGCTTCCTGACCAATTGCGAGAACTTGACCGCTTTTTTGATTAACTGCAACAACCGATGGCTCGTTAATGACAATACCTCGATTTTTTACATACACTAGAGTGTTGGCAGTCCCAAGATCAATACCAATATCTTGCCCAAAATTGTTCAAAATCATTCGGGGCGACAAGGCAGTCAATATGTTCGTCTTCTTTCGTTTCATATATACTATGATACCCGAAAAATTCGGGACTGTAAACGAAGATTATCGCCGAACCCAAGACCGAAGACCCAGGAGTACCCACCAGATGATATTTGCCACAAGAGCAAGTAAAAATGACCGACTTTCTCGAAGCTGCCAGGGCATCCATTGAATCAGGCTGCGGAATCGATTAATCAAGGGTTGAGACTCCTCAACAAGTAATCCAGGTTGATCAAAGGTATCCCACGCAATATACTCATATTCTGTCTGGTCAGGAATAGTAGCCTCATCTCCGGATGACGATTCATTTTGTTCTTCCGGTTCTTCTCCATCTGGCTGTTCCAAAGAACGTATCCCGGCCTGATCAAGCACCAACACACGTGGCTCGCCACGATAGAGTTCAATGATACCAGTGACTTGAATCTGGTCTCCTTTGGTAATTTCTGGTTTCTCAATTGATTTGGCAAGCTTGATAGACACCTCCCCAGCATCAGTGGCAATTGCCAGAGATGTACCAGACTGAGAAGCCAATACTCCTTGAAGAGTAATTTGTTGCCCCCAGAATTCAGGCTGGATAGCGCTCACAACTTGAATAGCCGGACTCGTTCCTGATTCCGTGATCTGATAGGAATCCAAATTGAGATAAGCTTGGGTATCGGAGGTATGCCACTCTCCAAAAACCTGAATCTTTTGGTTACGAGGAATATCTACGTTTTGATCTTTTGGCATACGTATCCGAATCGTTCGAACTCCATCAGTTAAATACAGTGAACGTGAGAAAAATTCTTCCAAGCCACTTACTACCCAACCAGAAACCGAAACAAGTAGTCCATCCTCCAGACGAGAAGTCTCATCAAGTGAGGATATAAGCTGATACTCTTCTTCCTCGGATTCTTGTTCTCCGCCCCCAACAGAGTCTCGACTCAATTGGTTCGAATATCCTCGAGTTATGGATGTAGTCCAGTCCCAGGTGTTTCCAATTGGAATAAAACTCAGCCCGCGCTCAGCCTTTGGGATTAACACCTGGTCATGAAGGGTCTGGTTCGGCTCATAGAGCATCACGGTCTCTCCACTGTTATTCAGATAAATTCGAGTCTCCAAAAAGGACAATACCCGATACGACCGCGCAGGAATATATCCAGTTAGTGGGACCGTCTTGCCAAGATCTCCAATCGCCCACCCTTCTAAAGAAATTGCTTGAGTCTGAGTGTTGTAAAGCTCGATAAACTCATCTTCAGATCCTCCCGTCGGATAGGGATAGACTTCAGATATCTTAATGGTATTCGAGGGAATGTCCGCAACTTCATCCCTTTCTTGATCCAAATCATCTTCAGACTCCTGATCAGGAATTGGTAGCTGTGGTGTAGACTTGTTGGCATTGCCAGGAGTAATCTCTGAACTCCACTCAAACGATCCTTCGAACCAACTATAACTCCACCCTTCTTGTACTTCAGATAACGTATAGGTAACCTCGTCTTGAACGATACCAGCAGGATCTATCAGCCGCACGGCATCAACACCCTCTCCAGAGTTATTGAGGGATATGGATAGCTCTGGCTTGGAGATAACGTACCATGAACGGGCTGGAATACTACCGCTCAAACTCATAGGGCGAGACCCACCACTCTCAATATCATCTAACTCCCAACCATCTAATACCACTTCTTGATCGGATGTATTGTACAGTTCAACAAACTCCCCCTCTGCATCACTTCCCACGGGGTTTGGCAAAAACTCTGAAATGATCACCATATTCTCGTAATCCTCTTCCTCTGCTGGAGTTTCTGGAACCGTGATATCTTCGTTCTTGGCACCCTCAGCTAATTCAGCTATCGCCCAGGTTCCAACTGATTCTTTTACAAGTTTTTCCCCTTGATTGGCTGCAAGCGGCCACTGTCCATACATATTTACCGAGTCAACAGTGATACCCTCAGTATTCCGGAGTTCCAAATAGGCGCCCTTGGTGTTATGAAGACTCGGAATGTCAGCGGTATGCCAGGTGTCAGGGAGCATGGGATTTGACTCTTGAGATCGAGTAATTTTCCGGATTTGGAGAGTGTCTAAAATCTCTCCTCCCAGTTCTATCGTCTTATCTGAGGATCCAGAAATAACCCGCAGGGTAAACCCTTCCAAATTAATTGCCGCTCCAGTTGTGTTCTCCACGGTAATAAATTCATCCGAAGCATTGGATTCGGTCTCATCGGACCAATCAGTGTATCCCCGGTAATTGATTTCTGTAATTTGAATTTCTCCAAAGCCCAACGTTACCGTGGGAAATATCAGCAATCCAAAAAAAGCCGAGGCTAGAAGCGCTCGACTATGCATTAGGAGTTGTTTTTGGGCGATACGTGTATGCATCATGGAGTTCTCGTTTTCTATTTTTTTCTGACAATTTAAGAATCAAGTTCTTGGCCTCGTACGGGTCGGTAATATCATTCAAAAAGAGCGTCCGTGGATCCGCACCGGCAGTCTGAACTCGCACATCTCCAAATCCAATTAGGGTTGCAAAGAATCCTTTGACAGTAACTTCAATATCCTGAACATTCCCGATATCAGCCTCTGAGACTTCCCGATGAAAGAAATCTACCTGGTCGATAGACAAAAGACGCTCATTACTAATAATATAAGCATCCAGATAATAATGCGTCCAGGTCAAAAAGATAGTATAGAAGATAAAGAGAATTACGAACAATAGAACCAAATCATAAACTTCTGCCGCAAGTCCTGAACCAAGAAACGGAACTACCGATGGAAGATAAAAGTACAGCCACAAGGCAACCCCAGACATAACAAGCGTGTACAAATATCCAATAATCAAAAAGAAAATGTGTCTTCGATAGACAACTTTAACTTTCTCGGCCTTGTGCTGACCAGGAAAGTGTACATCTGGGTTTTTGACTCGATCAACCATATTAGATACTTGAGCTAATACCAATAAGATTCGAAGCTATGAGCATAAACAAAAAGCTACTTCCTACCACATAGGCAAGCACTGAGACAGTAGCCGTCTTCTTGTTGAGCCCGAAAGCATAAATATGATAAATCATAATCACACTTGCAATCACATAGGTAAGCAAGATGAGTCCAAATGCAAGCCAGAGAGCCAAGATAACCATACAACTTCGGTTAGCGTTCCGGAGGAACTATATTAAGATAATCATAGCACAAATCAGTCACAATTCTACCCCGAGGAGTCCTCTGGATAAATCCCTGACGCATTAGAAATGGCTCATAAATTTCCTCAATCGTTACAATCTCTTCTGCGGTTGAGGCAGCCAGGGTTGAAAGACCAACCGGACCTCCTCCGAATTTTTGGATAATTGTCTCGAGAATCTTTCGATCACCAGCTTCCAGTCCATGGTCATCTACACCCAAAAGATCAAACGTCTCTGTAGCAATAGAATCGGTAATCAAACCATCGTTGTGGACTTCGGCAAAATCTCGCACTCGTTTCAATAGTCGGTTTGCAACTCGAGGAGTTTGGCGACTTCGGTTTGCAATAGCAATCAGCACCTGCTCTGAGTCAGGTCGTACATTCAAAATCTGAGCTGATCGTCGAATAATCTCAGTAATGTCCTCAGTGGTATAAAAATCGAAACTGTAAATATTCCCAAACCGACTTCGAAATGGTCCCGAAAGTGATCCAAATTTGGTAGTAGCCCCAATCAATGTAAACTTGGGCAGATCAAGCCGCAGCGTTCGAGCAGAAGGACCTTTCCCGACAATAATATCTAATACAAAATCCTCCATTGCTGAATATAACACCTCTTCCAGAGATTTAGATAATCGATGAATCTCATCAATAAATAAAATGTCTCCTTGCTCAATATTGGTAAGAATAGAGGCAAGATCTCCTGGCTTCTCGAGGGCAGGACCCGAGGTTACTTTCAAATTCGTACCAAGAGACTTCGAAATCAAATAGGCAAGAGAAGTCTTTCCCAGTCCCGGAGGACCGTAAAACAGCATATGATCTAGGGGCTCTCCTCGCTTATCTGCTGCTTGAATCGAAATATCAAGATTTTTCTTAATCTGATCCTGACCAATATATTCATCAAAGGTCTGAGGCCGTAACGTCTGCTCAATCACCTGCTCCTCCTGGATTTCCCGCGTAGAAGTTATCATGTCAATTCTGTTTTATCTCTGACTTTAGTATACCACAGCCCAATCCATTGATAAATCTGACAAAATCTGTATAATAATCAATGTAACTGCCAGATCGTCTAACGGTAGGACGAACGGTTCTGGTCCGTTTAATCTAGGTTCGAGTCCTAGTCTGGCAACTGAAATACAATGGCCCACCATAAGGTGGGTCTTTGTGTTCTGTTGGTCCAACGAATAAAAGGACTCGAACCTGAAGAAAGGGGTCGGGAAAACTATAGTTTTCCCGTGAAGGAAGGTTGGGAAACCGTGGGTTTCCCAGGAAGTAGCGTCTACGCTTCGACTGGTTCGTAGTCCTAGTCTGGCAACATTAAAAAAGCCTCTCTGTATAGAGGGGTTTTTTATTTATACCCGTAGCGGAACGCTTGCCGTTCCATGGTCATAAAGTTTTAGTATGTGGAACCTCAAGGGTTCCGCTACATAATATACCAACGCTATCTTTTTAGAAGATAGAGGGCTTCGCCACGCTTCGCTCTCATGTCATTTTTCTGACGAAAAATGCATTCGGGCTGGACTCGCGTGTTTCGCCTGCTCGCTTCGCTCACAACTCACACATCGCTCCGTCTTTCTCATCCCCACAGAAGCAAACAAATTTGCTTCTTTACCCGGACAAAATAAAAATCTACGCTTATTGCGTAGACTTTCATTTTGTCTGAGCGGGTAGAGGGATTCGAACCCTCATCATCTGCTTGGAAGGCAGAGATAATAAGCCCTTATACGATACCCGCAGATGTATTTGGTACGTAATAAAGTTTACCAAATACAGATTTCGGTGTCAAGACTATCTCTTCTGTCTCTGAGTCTTTCTACGCCAAAATAAACCAAATATAACTAAGAGTATAGAAGAGACTACAAGTATCAATAGCCTTGTTGAGAAACTATCTGAGATATCATCTGATACTTGGTTTGTAGTAATTTCTGGAGATGATAAAGATGTCAATTCTTCTAAACGGTCTATTCTAGCTAATATAATTTCCACAGTTGAATCGGATATAAGTAATATTTCAGAAGCATTATCTTTATTGGCATAACGAATATTACGGATCTGAGAAGTACTGACTTGATTACTACGATCTTCCTCAGAATTATATATTACCAAGTCTCCTGACTCATGAAGTACAGAGTAAGTATCATCACCATTATATAATGCTTGATATATGCTAAGAGGGGTTTCTAGAACTTCTATCAAATTCCCCCTCCAATCATACCGTTCAATATTTCTACCAAGTACTATTACAAAAGAGTCTTGCTCAGGAAGCGCAAATGCTTCTCCTAAGGTCTCTAGGAATGTATACTCCCCATTGCTTCCAACTAAATAACCTCGTTCTAGTGGTATTATTTGGTTAGTAGAGTTACCAACAATCATCTTATCACTATCCACTGGTTGAGGTAATGTTGATAATGTTTCAAAAGAATCTAAGTTACTTACAGTTGCTATACTTACTTCTCGATTGTCAAACGTATAAATAATTTGCTCATTAGAATACCAAGAAACTAAATCAAAGTTACTACTTAACTCAATAACCTCTTCAAGTTCTGTATCGTATATCCACCACAATTCTTCACTAGCATTAGATTGATTATAGAATGGATAGTTAGAGAAACTATCTTGAAACGACTCATTTGTTGCCTTAACAAGAACCTTAGACTGATCTGGAGATGATATAACTTCTAAAATAGCAATTTCTGACGACCTAGATCGTTCAGATTGACGATAGAGAGAGATTCCAGTTGGAGATATTTGACTTAATCTCTGAGCACTGTTATTAACTACAGACTTTTTTTCAAGATAGCCTGATATTGGATTAAAAACTAATACTTCATTATTAGCTACATTTGAAGGAAATAATATTTCTGGTAATCCAAATGCTTGAACTCTCATCGGTACCAAAAGTAGACATATTAGTATTAAAGAGATGTTTTTCATATTATTGAAGGTCAGCAATAAATTGTTCCAGAATTGGCCGAGTTGTTTCTATGTGTATATGAACACTCCCAGGAGATCCAACATCAGATTGTCTCCCAATTACTTCACATTGTTCTACAGTCTGACCAACACTTACCGGAATACCGCTCATATGCAACACTCGAGTAATATGCCCACTGCTATTCCTAATTCCCACAGCTCCTACGCTTCCTCCTGCTTCGGTTATTGTTCCAGAAACTGGAGCTGGTACAGGTAATCCTTGAGCTGTTCCTCCTTGGATAATACTAAAGTCATACACTAGTTGCTCGGGACGTCCACCAATATAGCTAATTCGACCGCCTCTAAAGCTTGGATCATTTCTATACGCAACGTATCCCCCAGTACCTGCCCAATGTGGATGAACATCAGTAAGAACAGTAACAGGATTCCCTTTCCAATCCTGAATTGTATATCCAGAATTACATACACTTTCTCCAGGGGTTGTTGATGTTGGCTGAGTTTGAGAAGAGCCACCAGTTACAGCAGTAACTTCACAGTTCGCAGTCAATAATCCTGGATTAATAATATTCAAGATTATAAATACTGACAATCCGAGAATTACTCCAATGATTGTATTAGTAAATATTCCCTTTGCTTGGTTTACCTGAGCGGCGTTTACTCCAGATGAGGTGTAGAGGAATCCGGCGTAGATAAACATTCCAAAGGCTGC
>CAJXTH010000023.1 GCA_913060955.1 uncultured bacterium
GTTTGCCAAAAAAGGAATTGACCTTGCCTACAAATCGATGCGGATTTATACCAAAGGAGGCTAGATGGTATAATACAGGTAAGCTAAGCAATTTCATGGCCTATAAATTAAGAACCCAAATCACTGATGATTCTGTCCAGGACTTTTTGGCGTCTATTGAAGATGATCAGAAAAGGGAGGATTGTTATCGAATGCTAGATATCATGCAAGAAGTGACCGGCTGTGAGCCAAAGATGTGGGGAAAGAATATTGTTGGTCTGGGAAGTTATCATTATGTCTATTCGAGCGGACAAGAAGGCGATTGGATGTTGACAGGATTTTCCCCACGCAAATCGTATCTTTCGGTCTACCTTATGTCAGGAATGGTCGGGAAAAATATGACCGAGAACTTGAATAAACTGGGGAAACATAAAATGGGAAAGTCGTGTTTGAATATCAACAAACTTTCCGATGTAGACGAAGAAATATTACGGCAACTGATCAAAGATTCTGTCCAGGTTATGCGAGATAAATACCCAACAACATGCTAAGAACCTATTGGCCGGGAATGCTTTTTGCGCTGGTTTCCCTATCCGTATTTGGAATTTGGGTTGGATATACCGAATACGGATGGTTTGCCGAATCTCAACACACTGGACATGAAGTTCACTACCACGCCGGGTTTCAGATTTACCAAGACGGTGAATTGATTGACTTTTCTGATCCCGCTTACATGTATCTAGGGTCCTGTGGAGATATGGGAAGTGGAGATTCTATTCAAGACCAGGTCCACTTGCATAACGAAATAGGAGATGTTGTCCACGTTCACGCCCCCCAAATTACTTGGGCAGACATGTTTGAAAGTCTTGGCCTGGCTGATCAAGTATCCGAGGTAACGGCTATGTCACTGGATGGAGAAGTGAAGCCAGTCGAGATGGATGCAATTATTGCGCCCTATCAGAGTGCAGTATTTGTCATCGGATCGGGAGAGATTACGAGATTAGACGACGATCGAGTAACTGAAGAACACATTCGAAAGGTAGAAGACGAAACCTTGAGTTGTTCATAGCTTATGGAGTGGATATTGAGCCTCATACAGGATCCAAATCAGTATCGGTTTTTTGAAATGGGAACACTCGTCCTCGGGATGATGATTTTTCTCGGTATCGGGCGATATCGCCGACTGTTGCTGAATGTAGATGCGATGCCTCAACCAACTTCGAAAAGACTCCAAATTTGGGACGCGATGCGAGGGATTGCAATTCTGGGAGTAATTATAATTCACACCTCGTTTTTGATGATTGGTGATGGGGGAAATAGTTACCTAGAGCTGTGGTATCTATCCGTTACCAATAACCTCTCCCGCTTTGCAATCGCTACCTTTTTCTTTGCCTCGGGGCTTTTATTAAAGCCATTTCGATGGGAATCTCAATCAATTTTTCGGTTTTACTGGACCAAATGTGTTCGGATAGTCATTCCCTATGTTGCAGTAACTACTTTGCTGTGGCGTACCGGATACGCAGAAGGTACCCTCGGCTCTCTATTGCTTACCGGAAAAGCAGCCATTCCCTTATATTTTGTACCGGCTCTTATCCAGGCGTATCTGGTGTATCCCATCTTGGATCGTCTCCGAAGCCGTATCCCTCGAATACTCTTTGGGGGAAGTCTAGTACTTGCCTTGGTCTGGTACGGTCTGGAGATTTATCGGATTGGAGGAATCGTTCCGGTTATCCCATTTTTACCATTCTTTATCTACGGAATGGTCCGACAAGATCTTTTGAGCTCACCACCATCACGAAAATGGTATGAACTGGTTGGTATGTTTGTTGCAATAAACATCATCGGAGGGCTTGGGAGTATTCTCCTTGAGCCACATCTGCGAGTATATCTTTCTTGGTACTTTTATAATGATCGCTACCTCTATGGATTTGCTGGGACACTGGCCTTGGTACGATATATTCCAACAATTCCGGTGGTCGAGCGAATTCTTGCCTGGATTGGTACTCGAAGTCTTTGGATATTTTTGATTCATTACCCAATTCAGGAACTCATTGTAAGTCTCCTTCCCTGGAATTCTGGAGGACTGGTCTTGTGGCACATCGTGGCTACATTGGGGACAATGGCAGTAGTTATCCCCCTTGCCTGGGGATATGATAGGATCTATACACAGCTCACCAAATCCCTATAATCAAGTCTCAATTTGGGGGGACAAAGGATCGGTTGGTTTGTCATACGTTCTGAAACCTAGTACAATAGATACAGATAAAGGACATTTTTGTTGCCTACGTAGTTGTGTAGGGTCAACCCAGGATTTTTTCTCAGGATCATTCACAAGTCAATCACTATGTCACTTTATTTATCAAATTGCACACATTGTTATAACTATAATACCTATTCATGTCGAATACGCAGAATCGGAAGCGGACCAAGCGTTCCGCGCCGGCATTTTTTACCAGTGGGGATGAATTAGTAAATCCGTCCACTCGATCCAAACCTCCAAAAATGGAGAATCCGAATACTATGCCAAAAAGAAAAAAACAGTACCGAAACAAGCCGCAAAAGCGGGCAAATCATAAAAAAGCGGTGCAAAAGAAAGACCCGGTAGCAAAAGCAGCTCCTCAAAAAAAGGTCCCAACACCGCGAAAAACTTCTCGAAGAAAAGGAAACTACGCTTTTATTGATGCCCAAAACCTCAATAAAGCTATTACCTCTCAGGGGTGGCACCTGGATTACCGAGAGTTCCGAAAGTACTTGGAAGAAAAGTACAACGTCAAAAAAGCCTACATGTTTATTGGGCTTATTACCACCAACCAGACCTTGTACTCTGCTTTACAGGATTACGGGTTCCATTTGGTGTTCAAACCAACTATTGCCAACAAATTTGGAGAAGTCAAAGGAAATGTTGACGCCGAGATGGTCTTGTATGCCATTACCCAGATCAATCAGTACAACAAGGCTGTGATCGTCTCAGGAGATGGAGATTTCTATACGTTGGTTCAATATCTCCAGAGTAAGAAGAAGCTCGAAAAACTGTTGGTTCCCAATGAAAAGGCTTACTCAGCACTCTATGACACCTTGGATGTAGATGCATCATTTGTAGCGGATCTTCGCAAAAAATTAGAATACAATAAGAAATAACACGAATTTATGACACATGTATCACTCGTTACCGGAGCATCAAGCGGAATTGGATATCATATTGCTCGAGAACTCGCTCTCCGCGGAGAACCTGTGGTACTGGTCTCTCGTGATCCAGAAGGAATCCAGGCGGTAGCCACCGAACTTTCCAAAGAGTTTGGGGTAGATGCCTGGGGATTTGGATTTGATTTAACTGATCAAGATTCTCGAAAAGAACTTGTTCATGCAATTGAATCTCACGATCTCCAGATCAAATACTTAGTCAATAATGCTGGATTTGGAAACTATGGTCCCTTGGCCGAAACAGATATCCAGAAAGAGCTTGCCATGATCGAGCTCAATGACTCGGCTCTGGTTGAGTTATGCTACCTGGCAATACCTCATATGAAGAAGATTGGATACGGGCGAATTTTGAATGTAGCTTCTACAGCTGCCTTTATCCCTGGTCCATTAATGGCAGTCTATTATGCAACCAAAGCCTTTGTGCTTTCATTTTCTGCAGCTCTACGAGAAGAACTTATTGATGAGACTATTTCGGTAACCACACTCTGCCCAGGACCAACCCGATCTCGATTTCAAGAACATGCCAACCTCGAAGAATCCAAACTCTTTTCCAATGAAAGTCGCCTTCCCACAGCCGAGTCAGTAGCGGAATTTGCAGTAGAAGAACTGATGAAAGGAAGTGGAATCGTAAGTCCCGGTATCGGAAACAAACTCACGATCTGGGTAAGCCGGTTTGTCCCACGATCTCTGGCTGCCAAAATGGTCAAACAATTCCAAGCCAAAAAGTAGTCTATCTAAGCTACAAAATGGTTGATTATGCTATAATAGAACTAAGATAGCAGTATATATGCCTGAATTACCTGAAGTTGAAAGCCTCCGGCGATCGCTTGTGCCACACGTGGTGGGGCAGACGATTCAGTCTGTTGAGGTTCACAAACCTAAACTGGTCAGTTCCAAAGGAACAAGCCGTCGACCATCTTCTTCCAAAAAGAAGAAATTTGAACGTGGGTTGACTCAAGAGACGATCAAGCAGATTGATCGGAAAGCTAAAAATCTCATTATTCACTTTGAGTCGGGGAAGGTCCTTTTGATTCACTTGAAAATGACAGGACAACTGGTGTACCAGGAAGATGGCGAGCGATTGGCACTTGGCGGACATCCAATTGAGGTGTCCGAGCACGAGCTCCCCAACAAACACTCTCATATTATTTTTGAACTCGAACGAGGGACGCTGTTTTATAACGATGTCCGAATGTTTGGGTACTTGTTGCTCTACGACTCTTGGGATGATCTAGCGGCAGAACAACACTTTGATAATTTGGGTGTAGACCCGTTAGCTGAGGAATTTACCCTAGAACATTTCCGCAATGGCCTCAAAGATCGTAAAGCCAAGCTGAAAACGGTTCTTATGAATCAAGAAGTAGTTACCGGCCTTGGAAATATCTATGCAGACGAAGCCTGTTTTGCTGCCGGCGTTCGACCAGATCGGGCCTGCAATTCACTTTCAGACGAAGAGCTCGCCAAACTTCATGCAGAGATTCAGCGAATTATCCAAACAGCGGTAGAGCAGGGAGGGTCTTCGGTGGCAAACTATATTATGGCAGACGGGTCACGGGGTACCTACGCTCGAGAACATAAAGTCTATGGCCGAGGTGGAAAAGAGTGTTTGGTGTGCGGAAACCAGCTAGCAAAAACAACAATGAACAACCGAACAACTGTTTTGTGCCTTCACTGTCAACAATGATATACTAAGGGTATAATTTGATCCCTATGGAACACCAATCTACACAAAAAGTTATCGAAATTAGTATTGGAAGCATCGTCCGAGCGGTGCTATTCTTTGTGGGCTGCTTCGTGGCCTATATGATTCGAGACGTGTTTGTATTGTTGATTGTTTCTTTCATTCTCTCCTCTGGAATTAGTCTGGTTGCTAAATGGATCCAAAAAAAGATTTCAATTCCCTATGGACTTGGAGTATTTCTCGTGTTCCTAGGAGTTCTGGGAGCGTTTGCAAGCCTGATTTTGACCCTTATCCCTGCTGTTACTACTGAATTTCAGGCTCTGGTAAATAACACTCCGAAACTCATTGCTCAGATTGATCAGCTCCTCGTATCACTGGTTGGACCAGAAGCTGGGTCTGTCTCAGATTTGATTGGCCCGGATACTCAGGTTACGCGATATGCTTGGGAGATCGCCTCAGGAATTTTCTTTACTACTCGAGGCATTGTATCAAGCGTGTTTTACACAGCATTCGTATTCTTGGCTACCTTTTATATGGCCTATGACCCACGGAGTTTTGACGATATCATTACGTTTTTCTTCCCAAACTCACTCAACCGTAAAGTCCGGAAAGCTATCCAAAAATCTCGACGAAAAGTTGGTAACTGGATTGTGGGACAGATGGTGGTATCGAGCGTTCTCGGTCTGATCTCGTATATTTCGCTTGAGCTTTTGGGTGTTCAGTACGCCTTGTTGCTCGCAGTTTTTGCAGGATTGTTTAATATGATTCCGTTTATTGGACCGGTCATTTCTATGGTTCCAGCCGTATTTTTTGCGCTCTTCCAGTCAGTTCAGACTGGAATTATTGTGGCATTAATTTATACGGGACTCCAACAGCTCGAAGGAAACTTTTTGACACCGATCATTATGAATAAAGTTACCGGACTTTCTACTGTTATTATCATCGTATCTATTTTGCTCGGAGCAACCTTGGCGGGAGCTTTGGGAGCTTTGATCGCAGTTCCCGTGGCCTCCGTGATTTCATTGTTTGTCGAAGATCTCCAAGAACAGTCCGCTACTGCTCAATAGTTGCAGTTGCACATCTGGTATGCTAAGTTAGATAGCAATAGATTACCTATCAGAACTTATGCGTGAATACATCCAATCTATCCTTCGAGAACTCGTTGAGATTCCCTCCGTTTCCCGAGACGTTCCAGAAATTGACTGGGTGTACGATGTCGTCATTCGAGAGTTAGAAGGGCTCCCTGTCCACATCCAGCGAGAAGAGTGTAAAAACCAACCATCACTTTTGATTACCACTCAACAGACCAAGTCACCAAAAGTTTGGCTGTACTGTCACGTAGATGTTGTCCCGGCACCAGAACAAGTATTTCAATTCACGGAAGACCAAGATTATTTCTACGGACGAGGAACACTTGATATGAAATTTTCTCTGGCCTTGTATCTAGCTCTATTCAAAGAATTAGGACAGACCTTGAGTCAGTACGATATAGGATTGTTTTTGGTTCCTGACGAGGAAGTTGGGGGATTTGAAGGAGCCAAACATGTGCTCGAACAGGGCTATGGAGGTGGAATTGCTTTGATTCCAGATGGAGCCTACAACTGGCATATCGAAGAAAAGGCCAAAGGAATTGTTTTACTTGAAGCTCAAGCTTCGGGAGCTGCCGCTCATGGATCGCGACCTTGGGAAGGGGAGTGTGCCATCGAGCCATTGATGGAGTTCACCCGACGAGTAAAAGAACTCTTTCCACCACTGGACCCAGAATCTGGGTATGACCACAGTACAATGACCGTGTCTCAATTCCAAGGAGGGCAAGCTATGAACGTTATTTGTCCAGAAGCCAAAGTAACCTACGATATTCGACTGGCACCCAGTGACCCAATGGACACAATCTTGGAAAGGATTGAGCATATTCGAAAAGATTTCCCGCAAATTACTACCAAAGTACTTGCCTCAGGATCTCACCGAGACGATTCATTGGATATTCCTCAAATTGCTTCATTTATTGACTCTGCTGCCGAGTTTGGAATTAACCTAACTCCAACAGTTTCTCACGGATCCTCCGACGCTCGGTTCTTTTACCAACATGGAATTCCATCCATCGTAGCCTGCCCAATTGGAGACGGCCATCACACCGATCACGAACGTATCCAAAAACAAGGCCTCTTTACCTATTACGACATCCTGAAAGACTGGATCGAAAAAGAAGCTCGCTAATTGCGAGTTTTTTTCTTGTATGGTACCCTAGACTCAGAACTTTACGGAGGAATTCGTTGTGAAGACCGCACTGTACGTTGATAACTTTTACTACACTTTGGGATCTGATTTCTCTACACAGATGGCTGAATCTAAACGGGAACTTGACCTTCGAATTCAGATGATCATGGCTTGCCTTGATAAACTTGATCAGGAAACTCATCTGGTAGTTTGGACTGATCAATATCTTGTTGATTATTGGCAAGATTCTCGCCCAAAAGTTACTTTGATTGTTCAGCCAGAAGTTTCATTCTCTATCTTTTCTGGAGGCCTGAACATGTGGAAGGGCTATCTAGGGAGTAGTAAATTTTCGAAGATCTACTCTTGTGTATCAAACGTTCCTCTACAAGGAGCCTTCGGGGAAGTAATTCCAATGAGTGATCATCCAGAGGCAGCCTAAATATCTCAGTTGTAGTCCACTCGAATAGGATAGTGAAATTCACTATCCTATTTTTCTATTCGAAGAGTAATTGTCTTTTGTAAAATCTGGAAAAGGTTACCCAGGGATTGAATCGAAACCCACTCATCATCGAGCTCAATATTTCCTCCAATTGGTTTCGTAATCAGGATTTCGTTGGCCTGTGATCCAAAGAATCGAGCATCGGATGATCCATTTTCTCGGGCATAGGTTACGGAACCAAGAACCTCTTGAAAAGCTTGGGCAAATTGTTGTACGGCCGGCGAGTACTCATCGATTACCACCGGCTCAGCTGAGAACTGGAGTTCAAGGTTTGCATATGGACGGACTGCCTCTTTGATTTGGTTGAACAATTCTTGGGTTTTCGTGCTGTGGGTGTAGCAAAGCGTCCCGGTCGCCGTAGCCTCATGGGTAGTGGACGAATCTCCTTCTGGGTTAGTTGAAACATGTTTTACTGCAAAAGTAGTATGCCAATTATCTTCGTCAGAGGCCAAATCATTTTCGGTAAATTGGGTTTCGATGATCTGAATAGCTTCCTGGATTTTGTGGTAGGCAGAGTCTGCTCGCCAAGGATAGGTAACCAAAGCTGGAGTTCCTGTAGCAGTCAGTTTGAGGGATAGAATCCCTTTTTCACCGAGTGTAATTTGCTCTCCGTACCCACCGTCAAAGTTAATCAAGAGACCTGTCTCAAGCCCTGCCTCTACCAACGGTTTGGTTCCATGAAATCCACCTTGCTCTTCGTCTCCAGCTAGCAAGAGACCAATATTGAGATCAGGATAGGTGTTTCGAGCCCAAATAAAAGTTTGGATCAAAACAGCATCGGCTCCTTTCATATCTCCAGTACCTCGTCCGTAGAGCTTGTCTCCTTCGATTCGTGGCTCAAATTGTCCTGATTCATCTCGAACAACCACATCTACATGACCGTGCAGCAAAATATCAAACGATCGAGTCTGGGTAGCTCCAACTAAGAGTGAGGGAACTCCTTCATCTTTGATAATTTCAACAGAAACAGGCTGGTCAGTGTTCTCTTGGATATACTGACCAATCCACTGCTCGCAAGCCTCAATCTGATCGAGATGCTCTCGCGTGGTTGGGTAGGTAACTAGATGCGAGGTGAGTTCAGCAAGAGTCATGAAGAAGTCTTAATTAGTCATAGTATACGATGAAATACACTTGAATCCAAGCGTGCGATGTGGGATAGTAAAAGAAACTAGAATATTTCTATGGCGCAAACAGCAGAACAATTTTTAGAACGGTTAGTCGCTCTTGGATACCGCCAAGGATCAGTAGAAGTCCAAGCTCGAGACTTGATTACCACAGTATTGGCAGAACATGGAGTTGAATATTATGTCCATCTGTACGATACGCAACTTCCCGACTACCAACATGTATCGCTTACTGCAGATGGGGTAGAGGTTCCTTGTCTTCCAACTGGGTTAAAATCGGGAACAGTAGATTCTAACTACTCTTTAATCAGTTCCCTTATTAGCTCTCAAAAATTCATTGACGAGCCAAATATTAATTTCAACCCTCGATGCCGAGATGCTATCTCCCAGAGCAACTTCTATCACGCTCCATCATGGGCAATCAATGTCGCAGACGTGCAAACTCTTGCTCAAGCTGAAGACGTACAGGCAGAATTAGAGGTTGAGCCATACACTCACCAGGCGGCCAATATTCTGGTAGGAAATCTTG
>CAJXTH010000024.1 GCA_913060955.1 uncultured bacterium
CCAAGTCCGGTCGATACAAGGTGATCATTTCACCAGAATATCGAATTCGTCGTGGAGATCATAACAAGAAAAAGATCCTTACTCCAGTCCATTGGAATCTTGGCTCAGGGAATGCCATCGCATATTACGCTTGAAGTTAATAGTCCGACATCTCAACTTGGGGATGTCGGACACTTTTTATAACTACCCTGGTTTACGATATAATACTTACATAGCTAATAATCTGAAAAACATGAAATCTAATCCGCATGTATACCCCTACATTCCATTCCAAGATCTTTTCAAAAAAGATTTGAATGAATTTAATGAACAAAAAACAGTTTCTACTAAAGATCTCCGAGATTTAATGAACCAGTTAGATCGCCTCGAGTCTTCAATGATTGAAGCTGAGGGAAGTACTTCTGAAAAGATTTTATCTCTTCTAGCTCATGATGAGATCCGATTTGGTCCTAAAGAACTGATCACAGATCAATGGGCTGAACGACTCTCAGAAATTGAATTTTTTGTAGCTCAAAATACCCCTATTGAATGTACTATCCTTGGGTTCCCGTTCAAAATTCCCGTCCCACTCAAGACGAATCGAACACTTCCAGATTTTGGAGAACTCCTTTCACTTCACCGGCTGTATCGAGTAGGGCAGTTGATTCAGGAGATTTACGAGCCAGGATGTAAAATTGTAATTTATTCCGAAGGAGCATTTGCCTCAGCTGTTGGAGTCTCAGAAGAAGATGCGGAACAATACCATGTATATCTTGAATATCTTATCGAAACGTTTGGATATGGGGAAATTATAGAAGCACGAAGACTTTCTGATATGGAGTCTACAGTTGATAATTTTCAAGAATTGTATCAAGAAAAAGTACAAGAACTGCAATCACTCTATGAAAAAGGAGATGAAAGCTACCTCAAAAAATACCAGGGAACCTATGATGCTGTTGCAAAAATTGTCTCAACTCAGGGGATTGATCAAGACCTGCTGATGGATGCGTACAATCCCGACCTCACAGATGAGGATTGTTCGGAAGAAGTTCTGAATGTTCGCCAGGATATTCGAAAGAGAACACATGAAGCAATTTTCTTATACCATGCATACTTGATGACTCGGGATCGGATCGAATTTTTGGAAAAAGAAACTCCAAACTCTCTCCGGATGTCAGTTTCACCAAAGTCAAATCGATACGGTATTCAACCAATTAATTCTTCTTGTAATAAACTGGCATACCACTCAGTTCCAGTCTTTGATCAAAATACTCAAGAAATCTCACAAGAATATTTGATTGATATTCTCCGAGATCATGAACACAAGTATACTGAACTCATGTGGGAGGATGATAAAGAGTCTCTCCCATTTGCGTACGAACGGAAATAATTGAGTCTCAGCTGCTTTCTTGGTACAATAGAGCACAGAATAAGCAAAAATAGATATGGAACTTACCTTGTTATTGATTGTGACTCCAATTGCTGTGATTCAGCTGATTGCGATTGTTGTTTTGTTAGTCCGAAAGCCCGGTGGAGGAGAAGGACTTGGAATTGGAGATGTAGAAAAGATTCAAAATCGGTCAGAACGACTTATTCGAGAAGATCTGAAGTCTCTTCAGCGAGATTCATTTGCTCAGGCCAAAGAGGGACGTCAGGAATTGTCTCAGAGTTTGAACTCATTTGGAAACTCTCTTTTGAAGAGAATGCACGAGTCTACCATGTCTCAGAGTAAGCAGCTGGAGCTGTTTGCCAAACAATTGGCAGAAATGACCAAACAAAATGATACTCGTCTGGAATCAATTCGAGGAACAGTTGAGAAACAAATTGTATCTCTTCAAAAAGACAACAGCGAGAAACTGGAAAAAATGAGAGAAGTAGTGGATGAAAAGCTCCAATCTACTCTTGAAAAGCGACTCACCGCATCATTCAAAACAGTTAGTGAGCGGTTGGAACAAGTCCATAAAGGCCTGGGGGAAATGCAAAATTTGGCCACTGGAGTGGGAGATTTGAAAAAAGTGCTCGCCAATGTCAAAACTCGAGGAACCTGGGGAGAGGTTCAGCTTGGGAACTTGCTGGAACAAATCCTCACCCCCAACCAATATGAAACCAATGTTGCTACCAAAAAAGGAGCCAATGGTCGAGTAGAGTTTGCGATCAAACTACCGGGAAAAGATGCTGATCTAGAACATATTTGGCTTCCGATTGATGCCAAATTCCCGATTGAGGACTACCAGCGACTGATTGAAGCAGAAGAAATCGTAGACAAAGTTGCTATGGCGGAAGCTCGAAAAGCTCTCGAGAAACGGCTGAAAGATCAGGCTAAGACGATTCGCTCACTCTATGTTGATCCACCAAATACGACTGACTTTGCGGTCATGTTCTTACCGGTTGAGGGGTTGTATGCAGAAGTTCTGAAGATGCCAGGCTTTGTAGAAATGATCCAACGAGAATATCGAGTGATTATTACCGGACCAACCACAATTACGGCTATCCTCAATAGTCTCCAGATGGGATTTAGAACACTGGCGATTGAAAAACAATCCAGTCAGATCTGGAAGACCCTGGCTGAGGTCAAAACCGAATTTGGACGGTTTGGAGATATTCTGGAAAAGACACAAAAGAAACTCCAAGAAGCATCGAATCATATAGATCAAGGTTCTGTACGAGCTCGAGCCATCGAACGAAAACTGCGAAAAGTCGAAGCGCTCCCAGAAGGGGATAGTAAACCACAAAACTTCCTGGAATAAAAAGATCCACCCAAACTCTACTGAGATGGGTGGATTTTTTTATTGAGAAAGACATCACGGGATTTTTACTTCGAGAGAGATGAGTACTCCACATGGTTGTCGGTATTCTGGACTGAATTTAATTTCCTTTTTATCTATAGATAAAATCAGATCTTCACTTGACTTTTTCCACTTTATAAAAAGGATCCTTTCTCTTCGCTGGGGTTTATTAAAGGAGATATGAACATTCTCAAACAAACCAATTGTTTTAGGTGATGGATCAACAATCCCTTCACTTTTAAGTCTTCCAGATTGAAGAAGATTTAGATATATTTCTCTAAGACTTCCTTGGTCTTGAAGTGAAGAGTGACAGAGTTGAGCAGAAAGAACCGTTTTCATGGTGTTCACCAGAAAATTACGTCATCGCAACAATAGCACTAACCAGCTACATTTGTCAATTTTTGTTGAGCAAGGATTGTGGCGCCGGCAATCGCTGCTGTCTCAGCTCGGAGGACATACAGTCCAAATGTTACCGGAGTGAAGTTCTGTCCAAACTGGCGGTATTCTTCCTCAGAAAATCCTCCTTCAGGCCCAACAAAGAGCGTTACAGACTCACCAAGGTCAATCTTGGTAAGCAACTCAGGATCAGCAGTATACTGCGTTGTCCCGATCAGATTTTCCTCAGATTTCCAGGAATTGATCTCAGAAATAGGAACAATAGCCAGCTTCGGGATGAATCCTCGCTCGCACTGTTTAGTTGCCGCAACTAAGATCTTTTCAAATCGATCTTGTTTCTTGGTGAGTTTATCCAGGGGAATTTGAGAAAAGTCGGTCTTGGTGATAACAAATTGATCAACTCCGAGCTCAGTTCCTTTCTCGAGGATGAGTTCTAGGTTAGCAGGTTTAATAGCAGATACGATCAAGGTAATCTTAGGTCCAGAAAAGGGGAGAGTACGTTTATCTTGGATCTCTACCATGTCTGGATCAAACGAGCGAATAACACAGTCCCATTCTGTACCTGAGCCGTCCGAAAAAATTACCGAGTCACCAGGAGTGAGACGAAGCACTCTTCTCATGTGGTGGGCCTCTGCTGGATCAATATGTCCGTTGCTAGCCTCAATGTCCTGGAAGAATCGGTGTGTTGTCATAGATTATTCAAATACGCGTTTGGTGTTGGCGTACCAGCTGGTAATCGTGGTGTATCGGTCAGAAGCATCGTTTCCGATATTCATGGATACGTTGGAGATTGGAGACCGGGTATAGTACAAGAAATGTGGTGTGTACAGGAATACGGCCGGGGCATCATTGGCAATCTGTTCCTGGAATTGAGCCAAGCTCGAGTTAATCACTCCAGGGTCGGTATTGGTTCGGGCCGACTCGAGATATCCGTCGTTGTTTACGTTGGAGTATTGTGAGAAATTAAATCCAGGAGCAGTAGACTGAGAAGAGTGCCAATATACGTACGGATCAGGATAGACGTTGAGGGTCTCTCCAATAAAGAGTGCTTCGTAGGCTCGGTTGGGAAGCTGGTTCGAGTTGAGTTCTCCAAAGGAAATGATTTGGACATTCATCTGGATTCCAACTCCTCGGAGCTGCTCTTGGAGTAAGGTAGTAATCTCTTGGGCTCGATTTCCGTCAGCTACCAACAGGGTAAACTCTGCTCGTCGATTGTCCTTTTCTCGGATCCCGTCTCCATCGGCGTCTTTCCAATTAGCCTCGTCCAGGAGTCTCTGAGCTTCGTCAAAGTCATATCCGACAGACTGTTCCGAGTAAAAATTATTAAATGGAGTCAGGGCTCCGGTAACAGGAGTAGCTCGGCCAGCCAAGATCTCGGTCACAATTTGTTCTCGGTTTACCGCTCGACTAATTGCAGTTCGGATTCCCTTGTCTTCAAAAATGGGGGCCTTGGTATTAAAGAAGATTCCAAAGTATTGCGGAGTCTTGAGTTCTGATACGGTGACGTCCTCCAAATTATCGAGATTTGAGGTGTCGGTCTTGATTTGGCTCATAGCGTTAATTCGTCCGCGTTCAAAGTCTTGAGCCATTTGGGCCTCATCGGCATAGAAAACGTACGTAATCTGAGAGATCATCGGCTGCTCACCCCAGTAGTCATCATTAGCAACTAGAGTATAGGAAGAAATATTTCCGGTCTGATTCTTTTGGAATGACTGATAGGTAAATGGCCCAGCTCCAATAGGTTCAAGATTCTCAGAAGCGAGCGCAAAAGCTTGGGCATCATATCCACTCCAGATATGTTCGGGAAGAATTCCAAAGGTTAAACTGGAAAGAAACGGAGAATAGCTGGAGTTTAAGGTAAACTTCATAGAATAATCAGAAAGTCGCTCGATACTCACACCTCGAAAGGCATTCAAAAGAGGGCTCTTAAAGTCCGGGTTTTGAATTGTTTGGACAGTATAAATTACATCATCAATAGTAATTTGCTCACCGTCATCCCAGGTAAGTCCTTCCCGGAGGGTGATTTGATATTCTCGACCGTTGTTCAGGTCAGAGTACTCTTCTACCAACTGTGGAGCAAGCTCTCCATTTTCGGTAAGCACAAACAATCGAGGATACACCAGTGATTCAATATTTCGGTCAACACGATTTACATCTCCCGAAAGCGAAAGGACCGGGTTAATGTACTGCGGTTGTCCGACTACACCTTCGCGGAGTTCTCCTCCGGATGTCGGAACTACGGTCGTTACCGATCGGTATCCAAATACTGATCCTGCAATCAAAAGAACAATCACTCCAAGGCCAATCAATCCGTGAATAGGTTTGAGTCCGGACTGAGCAATCGGTTTGGGAATAAAAGAATACGAAGAAGAAAACCGAATTTTGCGTCGCGGTCGAGATTTTTGTGATGAGCTTGATTGAGAGCTTCGAGATTTCTTAGTGTTCGAGGATGATACAGTCTGTTGAACTTTGGTGTTGAGTTCAGCTCGTTTTTTGTCGAGTTTTTTGATGATATCCATACAAAAGGTTACACGTGTCTTAGATGACCAGATAGGTGAGTGAGAGTATTCCAATTAAGATCCCACACACGATTGTGGCTTTGTGAATAACTGATTCCATTCCTCGGCGAGTTTGGTACCCTGCGCTGGATCCTCCCAAGCTGGCACCCAGGCCACTTCCCATATTTTGGAGCAAAATAAAGGTAGTAGTGAGTACAGAGAGGATGATAAGACTAATTAGGATTGCTGTTTGCATACTATTCTTCGGTTAACCATTCAAATACAGTGTTAGTGAGGCCAATAATCACGGCGGCCCAGACGAGTGTCCAGAATCCGTCGATGGTCACTTCGGGGATCACTATATCATATATTTTCAAAAGTCCTAGCGTTATTATGGATGAAACGAGGCCAAAACTCAAGAGAATCGCTGGAAATAAGAGAATTTTTAGGATCGGACGGATGGCACTATTGATTACAAACAACACCAGTCCAATCCCAAACAATGTCAACCAAAATTGAAACGTATCGGGAGAGCTGGTCAAGGTAAACGTGAATCCTGGGAGCAAATAGCCACATAACCAGACGGCTCCCGCTTGAGCAAAAATACGGAGAAGAATTTTCATGAAAAGTAGTTGAGTATATATCTATAGTATATCATATAGAGTACTGTTCGTTTCCCCCTTGTCTCAAGCCCCAGACCGGCGTATAATGCTAGTGTATTCATTAAATGAAAATATATGATTTGGGGAATTGTAGTAGCAGTAATCGCGGTGGCGGTTATTGGATATGCAATTGCGGTGTATAACGGGTTGGTAACCTTGCGACAACGCAAAGAGGAAGCCTGGTCAGATATCGACGTTCAACTGAAGCGACGATACGACCTGATTCCAAACTTGGTAGAAACGGTAAAAGGCTATGCCAAGCATGAAAAAGAAGCCTTCGAAAACGTAACCAAAGCTCGGGCCGCCGCCATGGGTGCTCAAACTGTTGAAGAACAGGCAGAG
The DNA here is from genome assembly GCA_913060955.1 of uncultured bacterium. Taxonomy (GTDB): domain Bacteria; phylum Patescibacteriota; class Minisyncoccia; order SW-4-49-11; family SW-4-49-11; genus CAJXTH01. The sequence continues at coordinate 6,664 of CAJXTH010000024.1, forward strand.
GCAGAGAATATGCTTTCAGGAACCTTGAAGTCATTGTTTGCCGTTGCTGAGGCCTATCCAGAGCTCAAAGCAAACACCAACTTTTTGGAGCTTCAGCGGGAATTGTCTGACACAGAAAACAAGATTCAAGCAGCACGACGGTTCTACAACTCAACCATCATGGCCTTGAATACTAAGGTCGAGACCTTCCCAAGCAACCTTGTTGCAAAACGCTTTGGATTCGAAAAATCAGAATACTTCGAAATCGAAGAAGCCGAGCGAGAACCTGTTGCGGTATCATTCTAAATTAGCTGAGATCACACGATCATGACCGGAAACCTCTATCACGAAAAAGATAAAAATGTTCGGCGAACTTGGATGCTGATGATTGTCTTCTTTGGGGTAGTTGTCGGAATTGCCTGGGTGTTTAGTTATGTTCTAGACTCTTACGCAATTTTCCTGGGTGCCATGATCTTTTCTCTCGTCATGAACGTTGGTTCCTATTGGTTTTCCGACAAAATTGTTCTCGGAATCTCAGGAGCTCACGAGCTTGATCAGTCCCAGCCCGAAGCCCGAGAGATCTATCGATTGGTAGAAAATCTAGCAATCACAGCTGGACTCCCAACTCCGAAAGTCTATATCATTCAAGATTCAGCAATGAATGCCTTTGCTACGGGAAGGAATCCTGAGCATGGTGTGATTGCACTTACTACCGGAATTATTGGTCGACTCGAAAAAGCTGAACTCGAAGGAGTTATCGCCCATGAGTTGGCTCATATTGGAAATCGTGACACCCTGATTCAGACTATTGCAGTCACCCTGGTTGGATTGGTAGCCTTGCTTTCTGACTTTTTCCTTCGAATGAGTTTTTTTGGAGGGGAGCGCAGCCGAGACGATAATGACTCGGGGCAGTTGGGCTTGATTCTTGGCATTATAGCTATATTCCTCGCAATTTTGGCTCCTTTGTTTGTGCAACTCATTCAGTTAGCAATCTCTCGAAAACGTGAGTACCTGGCAGATGCAACTGGGGCCCTTTTGACGCGATACCCCGACGGACTTGCCCGTGCTCTGGCCAAAATTAGTAACGACCCCGAAGCCTTAGAAGCTGCAAACCGAGCCACCGCTCATCTCTATATTTCCAATCCCTTCAAAGGAAAGAACTTTTCAGAAGCGTTCTCTACGCATCCACCCATACAAAAGCGGATTGCAGCCCTGACTGGACTCAATCTGCAGAACCCCAAATCAAACGCATAACATAAGCTATATAAGTCAGTCCCTATGGAATCCTATAAACACACCAAAATAGTAGCCACAATCAGCCCAGCCGTTGCTACCGAGTCGATGCTTACTGAATTTATCAACTCTGGAGTGAACGTCTTTCGGTTGAACTTCTCGCATGGATCGCACGAGGAGTATGCAACCATGATTGAGACCATCAAAAAAGTGCGAGCAGACAAGCAGGCTAACGTAGGTATTCTTCAGGATCTCCAGGGACCGCGTGTTCGAGTAACCAAATTGGAAACACCGCTTACTATCGAGGTAGGAGATGAAGTCATGCTTACTTACGATCAGGAAACCTATGAATTTGGTGATAATGTGAAAGTATTACCGCTTGATCATAACCTGACTCCGATTATTGAAGAAGATGAAAGTATCTTGATCGAAGACGGTCTGATTGAACTCCGAGTCCAGGAAGTGGTAGCAGACGAAAACTACGCTATCTGTGAAGCCCGATCAAACTCCACGATCAAAGGCCGAAAAGGTGTGAACTTCCCGGGAAGTTCCGCAGATTTCCCAGTTATTACCGAAAAAGATAAAGAAGATCTTGCCTTTGGACTTTCTCAGGGAGTGGATTTGGTAGCCATGTCCTTTGTTCGATCCGCAGAAGATATTCGAAACCTTCGAGATTTAATCGAAAACGATTCGGGTAAACACCACACACCGTTGGTATTTGCCAAGATCGAAAAACCCGATGCAGTTGAGGCAATCGAGGAAATCTTGGATGAAGTGGATGGAATTATGGTTGCCCGAGGAGACTTGGGAATCGAGGTACCAGCAGAACACGTGCCAGTCATTCAAAAGCATATTATTGAGCTGTGTTTGTTAAAAGGAAAGCGAGTCATTGTAGCTACCCAAATGCTCGACTCTATGATTCGAAATCCTCGACCAACCCGAGCCGAAGTATCTGACGTTGCCAATGCTGTGATTGATCATACTGACGCGGTCATGCTTTCTGGAGAAACATCCGGAGGAGAATATCCGTTGCAGGCAGTAGAGATGATGCGACGAATCATTCTCGCAACAGAAGAGTCAACCTATGACGACTACATCGATCAGTACTTCCAAGTAGATGATATCAAAAACGTCAATCGAGAACTTGCTTATGGAGCTCAGCACCTTGCTCGCCAAACTGAAGCTGATGCAATTGTCAT